>CAJBLW010000409.1 GCA_903953985.1 uncultured Burkholderiales bacterium | reverse complement strand
CTTCCCCACGCTCAAAAAAGACCTGCTGGCCCTGGCGCTCAAGACCTTTTATGACGTGCGCGGCCTGCCCGGCCTGAAGAAAAAGCCCTCGACCAGCGAACTGCTCGATTGGCTGAAGCTCTTGGTAGCCGAAGACATTCCGCTCGAAGCCCTGCAAAGCGCCGACCAGAAAGTCTCGGTGCCGCCGCTGGTGGGCGCCTTGCTCAAGAATGAGCAAGATGTAACCTTGTTCGAAAAGCTGGTGTTCATGAACCAGCGCAACCGTTGAACATGAACCGATGACCTCTCCCAACCCTCTCATGGAAGGCATCTCAGATGCCGTGGGCTTTGTCGGCGGTGCGCTGACCGGTTACTGGGCCGGCAAATGGCTGGGCCTGAATATTTTCAGTGCCGGTTACGACAACGCCAGCATTGGCGGCATTTTGCTGGTGGGCTTGGGTGGCGGTGCCGGTCTGCACTTGGCGCGCTTTTGGCGCAACAAACAAAAAGCCAAAGACAAGGATACGGACGCATCATGAATCCTTGGATCGCGCCCACTTCGCTATCGGGTCAACATGTGCAACTCGTGCCTTTGTCGCACCTGCACCACGATGACCTGATGAAAGCCGTGCGCGACGGCGAACTGTGGAACCACTGGTACACCGCCATCCCCACACCAGAAAACATGGCGGCAGAAATCAACCGCCGCCTCGATTTACAAGCCAAAGGCAACATGTGCCCGTTTGCCGTGATCGACACAGCGACAAACCATGCCGTGGGCATGACCACTTACATGAACATCGACGCGGCGAACCTCAGAGTCGAAATCGGCTCGACCTGGTACCGTCAAAGCGTGCAACGCTCGCCCCTTAACACCGAAGCCAAGCGCTTGCTTTTGGCCTATGCGTTTGAGCAACTGAACTGCATCGCGGTGGAGTTCCGCACGCATTTCTTCAACCACCAAAGCCGCCGCGCCATTGAGCGGTTGGGGGCCAAGCTCGACGGCGTGCTGCGCAACCACCAGATTAACCCACACCCTCTGGCTGCTGGCACACTGCGCGACACCTGCGTTTACAGCATTATTGCCAGCGAATGGCCCACGGTGAAAGCGCACCTGAGCTACCAATTGGATCGACCCCGGGAAGCCTTACCATGCTGATCGATTTCTTCTACACCCTTCGTTCCGCCAAAGTGCCAGTGTCGGTGCGTGAGCTGCTCACGCTGCTCGAAGCCTTGCAAGCCAACGTGGTCGGCCCGGCATCCGATGCCTGCAGCATCGACGATTTTTACCACCTGTGCCGGACCATCATGGTCAAGGACGAAAAGCACTTCGACAAGTTCGACAAAGCCTTTGGCGCCTATTTCAAGGGCGTTGAAATGCTGACCGATTTCACCAAAGACGTGCCACTGGAATGGCTGGAACAGATTCTCAAGAAAGAACTCACGCCAGAACAAAAAGCCGCCATCGAAAAAATGGGCTGGGACGAGTTGATGGAAACGCTTAAAAAACGTCTGGAAGAACAAAAAGAACGCCACGAGGGCGGCAACAAATGGATCGGCACCGGAGGCACCTCGCCGTTTGGCAACAGCGGCCACAACCCACAGGGCATCCGCATAGGCGGCAAGGGCGGCAACAAGAGCGCTGTCAAAGTCTGGGACCAGCGCGCCTACAAGGATTACGACGACAGCCAAGAGCTGGGTACCCGCAACATCAAAGTAGCGCTGCGCCGCCTGCGCCGCTTTGCGCGAGAAGGCTCGCAAGACGAATTCGACCTGGACAGCACCATCCGCAAGACTGCGGCCAATGCCGGTTATCTGGACATCCAGATGCGTCCGGAGCGCCACAACAATGTGAAGGTGCTGCTGCTCATGGACGTGGGGGGCACCATGGACGAGCACATTGCTCGGGTGGAAGAAATGTTTTCGGCAGTGAAGGCTGAATTCAAGCACCTCGATTTTTACTACTTCCACAACTGCGTCTACGACTTCATGTGGAAGAACAACAAGCGCCGCTACGCCGAAAAATTTCCGACTTGGGACATCCTGCGCAAGTACAACAAAGACTACAAGCTGATCTTCATCGGGGACGCGACCATGAGCCCTTATGAGATTTTGCAAAAGGGCGGCAGCGTCGAATACAACAACGAAGAAGCCGGGGCCGAATGGCTGCAACGCCTGACGCACACCCTCCCCAAGTTCGCCTGGATCAACCCAGAGCCCCAAGGCGTTTGGCAATACCGCCAGAGCATCTCCATTGTTCAGCAATTGATGAGCAACCGCATGTTCCCGTTGACCCTCAAAGGGCTGGAAGATGCGATGCGTTTGCTGAGCAAATGAGGCAGCCAGCGCGGCCCGCTGGCTTGCCGCGCATGGCCCTGACCTGGCTCTTGGCTGCGCTTGCAGCTCTGGTACTGCCACCATCCCGGGCACTCGCCCAAACGGCCCAAGCTGCTGCGCCCACCGCACAAAACCAAACGCCCGCCAGCCCCCAAGCCTTCGGCCTGGAAGTGCGCAGCAGCGACGAGGGCATCCGCGACTTTTTGACCCAACACCTGGACTTGCAGCGCTACCGCAACCTGAGCGATCTGGACGAGATGGAACTGACCCGTTTGCTGCGCGAGGCCGATGTGCAAGCCCGCGAGCTGCTGGGGACGCTGGGGTTTTTCAAGGCAGTGCTGCGCTGGTCGCATGACAAAAGCGCCAGCACCGGCAGCTTAGGCCAGGTGTTGGTGGAGGTGGCCACTGGCCCGGCCGCTCGCATCTCCGAAGTGCAGTGGCAGTGGCTGGGCGATGTGGCCGATGACCCCGAGGCGCTTGCTCAGCGGCAAGCCATCGAACAGCAATGGACTTTGCCCGTGGGCGAGACCTTCAGCCAAAACGGCTGGAGCGAGGCCAAAAACCAGGCCCTGCGCCAGCTGCTGGCCCAGCGTTACCCCTGGGGCCGCATCTTGCACAGCCTGGCACTGGTGGACGAACCCAACAACCTGGTGCGACTGTGGCTGACGCTGGAATCCGGCCCGGCTGTAAGGCTGGGGACCTTGCAAATTTCCGGGGCCGAAAAATACGGCGCTACCCAGGTCGAGCGCCTGGCGCGTTTGCCCACCGGTCAGGTTTACCGACAAAGCGATTTGCTCGAAGCACAGCAGCGCCTGGTCACAAGCGGTTTTTACGATTCGGTGTTTGTCAGCCTGGATGCACAAGGCGACCCGGCTCAGCCACCGGTCAAGATAGAACTGAAGGAAAGTTTGCGCCAGAAGTGGGTGCTGGGCCTGGGCGTGCGCAGCGACAGCGGTGCCCGCTTGAGCGCCG
>CAJBLW010000408.1 GCA_903953985.1 uncultured Burkholderiales bacterium | reverse complement strand
GGGCTCGGGCACCGACATCACCAAGCCCATGAGCGCGGGCGCAGACAACTACATGTTCCGTGTCTCCATGGTCGATCGTGATCAGGTCGGCGCCTTGATGGCTTACGTGAAAAACAACAGCGCTTCTAAAGTTGTGGGCCTGATGGCGGAGACGACCGGCTACGGCCAAGGCGGTCTGAAGGACATGCAGGAAATTGCCGCATTGCAGGGCCTCAAAATTGTGGCCACCGAGCGCTTTGCCGTGGCCGATACCGACATGACGTCGCAGCTCAACAAAATGAAGTCGGCCAACGTGGACACCATTGTGGTGTGGGCGCAAGGCACACCCATTGCCCAACTGATTCGCAGCATGGAGAAGATCAACTACTTCCCCACCACACTGACCTCGTGGGCCGCTGACAACATCACTTTCTACGATGCGGCAGGCAAGACACTGGCCAACAAACCGATCTTCATGCGCACCGTCAGTGAAAGCAAAAATCCTGCACAGCAAAAGTTGTTTGACCGCATTGGCGGCAAGCTCAAGGCGCCCAGTTCCTTCTCGTTTGCCTTGCATGGTTACGACTCGGTTCAGTTGCTCGCTGCAGGCATCAAGCAGGCCAACAGCGTGGATGGCGCTGCCATCAAGAACGCACTGGAAGATCTGCGCGCGCCAGTGCAAGGTGTGCTCAAGACCTACAACAAACCTTTCAGCAAAACCCAGCGTGAAGCGCTGACTGCGCCTGACTTCGTCTGGATCAAATGGAACGATGGCCGCTTGGAGCCCTACAGCGATTCGGTCATCAAGGGCTTGTCGCAGTCTGACTTCAAGTACTGAGCTGGACTTGGTCCTTTCATTGACCCCATGCCCTCACGCCAAGGCGTGAGGGGCGAATCGGAAAACGCATGGACGTCGCATTTTTACAAGCACTCATCAGCGGCTTGGCTGTCGGCAGTGCCTATGCCTTGGTCGCGCTGGGTTTCAGCGTGACTTTCACCACCACCCGCACGCTGAATTTTTCACACGGAGAATTTGTCTCTGCGGGTGCTTTCATCGGCATGAGTGTCTTGCTGCTGGTTGTGGGCAAGCCGCTGACCTCGACCTCTTTCAGCGGCATGCAGCCTGGCGCCATGGGGCAGTTGCTGGCCCTGTTGGGAGCCCTTGCGGGTATGGGCCTGATTGGCTGGCTGTTGTTTGTGCTCGGGGTGCGGCCCTTTGCTCGCCGTCCGGGCATGGCTTGGGTCATGAGCACCCTTGGTTTTGGCGTGATCTTGCAAAGTGTGGGCCTGGCCATCTGGGGCCCCAAGCCGGTGGTGGTGCCCAGTCCAGTTGGGGACGACGTGATCCGTCTGCTGGGCGTGGGCGTTCGTCCGCAAGAGTTGTTGATGTTGTTGGTGGCTGTGGTGGTCATGCTGGTGTTTGACCATGTCATGCGTCGCACCGTGGTGGGCAATGCGATGCGCGCCGTTGCACACAATCCGGGCGTGGCCAGCCTGATGGGCATCAATGTCAATGCCATGATGATTGGTGCGTTTGTTGTGAGCTCGGCTTTGGCGGGCTTGTCGGGGTTCATGCTGGCTCCTATTGCCCAGGCTTCCCTTTACATGGGCCTAGCGGTCGGACTCAAGGGTTTTTCTGCCGCCATGATTGGTGGTTTGTCCAATGCACGAGGTTGTGTGATGGGCGGATTTTTGTTGGGTGTGCTGGAGTCGTTTGTGAATTTGTGGTCCGCTCAATGGCGTGAAGTCGCTGTATTCGTGCTGGTGATCTTGGTGCTGGCTTTCAGGCCTACGGGACTGTTTGGCAGCAAAGTGGTGGAGAAGGTATGAAAGCCCTGCCCAACACCGCAGCAGCAATTGTGCTGACCGTGTTGCTGGCCGCAGGTGTGGGCCTGCTCAGCAACGATTACTACCTGCGCATCGCTTTCATGATCTGCGTCTATTACCTGTGCGGCGCTGGCATGAATGTGCTGGTGGGCTATGCCGGGCAAAAGTCGCTGGGCCAGGCAGGCTTGTTTGCAGCAGGGGCTTACGCTGTGGCCTTGCTGACGATCAAGACCGAGATGAACCCTTGGTTGGCGCTGGCTTTGTCTGCTGTGGTGGCCGGTGTGGCCGGTGTATTGATCGCTTTGCCTTCACTGCGTGTCAAAGGGCCATATCTGGCCATGGTGACACTGGCATTTGGTGTTGTGGTTGAAAAAATGGTGACCGAATGGACAGATGTCTTTGGTGGTGCCAGTGGCTTGTTTGGCATCCGCCCGATCACCTGGAACGGTGCGCCGCTCGATATGCAGCAATGGGTCTGGCTGGGGCTTTTTCTGTCATTGATCACGCATTTTTTGCTGCGCAATTTGATGGGGGGTCGCGTGGGCCGTGCGCTCTTGTCATTGCAGGCCGATGAGATCGCGGCGGCTTCGGTGGGTGTGCGTGTTTACCGTGCCAAGGTGATGGCCTTTGTGGTGGCGGCCATCACGTGCGGCATTGCGGGTGCTTTGGTGGCGCAGCAAAACCAATATATCAATTCAGATTTCATCACGGTTCATCTGTCGATTTTCATTTTGTTGCTGGTGCTTTTTGGTGGTGTCGGCTCGCTCTATGGGCCCATGGTCAGCGCCTTGTTGCTCACGGTGATTGATGCGGCATTGGCGTCCTGGCCCTCTGTGCAGCATTTCCTTTATGGCGCGCTGCTGCTTTTTGCGTTGTACGTGATGCCCGGCGGCGTGATGGGGGTGTGGGGTGCCTGGCGCAAGCGCAGACAAACGCCTGTCTCACCGCAAGCAACGGCCATGACCGGCGACCTTAAGTTTTCTCGGGGTGGACCAGGGGCCTTGCTGCAGGTGCAAGGCATTTGCAAGGCCTATGGGGGTGTCAAAACAGCGCAAGATGTGTCGTTCAGTTTGCAGCGAGGCCATGTGCATGCCTTGATCGGCCCCAACGGCGCGGGCAAGACCACCATGATCAACATGCTCACGGGCATCGTGGCGCCAGATGCGGGTGTGATTGAATTTGCAGGGCGCAATGTGGTGGGGCTGCAAGCCCATGAGATTTGCACGCTGGGCATGGGCCGAACATTTCAAAACTTGCGCTTGTTCGGTGATTTGTCGGTGCTTGACAACGTCATGCTCGGGCGTCATAGCCGCATGCGCAATGGCTTTATTGCTTCCTTGCTGGCCTTGCCATCATCGCGGGCTCAAGAAGAAGCAGCGCGCTGCCATGCATTGGCGCTGCTTCAGCTGGTGGGCTTGCTGCACCTGGCGAATGCATCGGCGGGCAGCTTGTCTTATGGTTTGCAACGCCGCGTGGAGTTGGCTCGCGCGTTGGCCACAGACCCGCAGCTGTTGCTGCTGGATGAGCCCGCAGCGGGTCTCAATCCGCAGGAGACGGCCGAGTTGGGCGAATTGCTGGTGCGCATCAGCCGCATGGGGCTGAGCATCTTGATGGTGGAGCACCACATGGACTTGGTCATGCGCATTTCGGACCATGTGATCGTGCTGGATTACGGCATCAAAATCGCCGAGGGTGCACCTGCGCACATTCAGCGCAATGCGAGGGTGATCGAGGCGTATCTGGGTGGTGAGTCGCCCGAAACTCTGACGCCCGAGTGAGGACAAGATGCTGAAACTTGAATCGATTGAAATGGCTTATGGCGCCATCGATGCGGTCAAAGGCGTGTCGCTGCACGTCAAGGCCGGTGAGGTGGTGGCGATCATTGGCGCCAATGGCGCGGGCAAGAGCACTTTGCTCAAAGGCATCGTGGGACTGGAGCCCATTGCAGCAGGTCAGCTCTTCATCCATGAACAAAACTGCACACACATGCCCGCCCACCTGCGGGTAGGCGTGGGTGTAGCGCTCGCACCTGAGGGACGCGGTATTTTTCCTGACCAGACGGTGCAGGAAAACCTGATGCTGGGGGCCTACAGCTTGCGCAAAGACCCGGCCCGCATTGCGGTTCTAATCGGGCGGGAATTTGAACGCTTTCCGCGCTTGGCTGAACGTCGTCATCAGATGGCCGGCACCTTGTCGGGGGGCGAACAACAAATGCTGGCCATTTCACGCGCACTCATGAGCGAGCCCCAGTTGCTGTTGCTGGACGAGCCCTCGCTGGGTTTGGCGCCCTTGATCATTGCCGAGATTTTCAAATCGATCCGTGCACTGGCTGACGGTGGTTTGACCATCTTGCTTGTGGAGCAAATGGCCAACCAAGCCCTGGCCGTTGCCCACCGCGCTTATGTTCTGGAAACTGGCCACATCACGCTGGAAGGCAGCGGGCAAGCGTTGCTACACAACCCAGCTGTTCGTGCCGCGTATCTGGGATCGCATTGAGCACCTCACCTGTGCTGGGCAAGCGGTCACCCTGCAATTGTTGGATGGCGCACCTCGCCTTGAGGGATGGCGTCACCCTGGACTTGATCCGGGGTCCATGCTTCGTGAGCCATGGATGCCGGATCAAGTCCGGTATGACAAGATTTTTAGTCCGTCATGACAAAGCCAAGGACAAGCTTCAGCTGAACACGCCGCTCACGTCTTTGGTGTGATCGCGGATTTTCATGGCGCCCTGCGCGTCGATGGGTGCGATGCTACCCGTGGGGATCCAGCAATCCACCAGCGCGGTTTTCTCGGCCTTGGAGTGAGGCTCCATGATCCATTGGCCGCGCACCATCAGCTCGCCTTGCCGTGTTCCGTCGCGGGGCAAAGTGGCCCCGTTTTCATCGGCCACTTTGATCTCGATGCCCGAGACGGCGTCATACGTTTCCAGGTGGCGCTGGCTGTTTCAAGCAATTGTGCCGACCGCGTTACACGCTTTGAGGCCCATGTGTGCCAAGTCGTTGGTCAGCTGGCTTGAGCGTTTGGCCATCTCGGCATAGGTGGTGCGGTGCAATGGGCCGTGCGTCTCACGTGAGACGATTTTCTACCATCCAAAATTGCAGGGCACCGTGTTCGATGATGCCCGAAATGAACAGCAGGCTGTTCATCATGAGGCCGTATATGAAAATGGTTTTGTCTTTTTTGTTTTGAATTTTCACAACAGCGCCGCGTACACCAAGTCGCGGAACAAGGGCCGATAGTAATCTCGTTGAGTGGGTGCTTGGATCATCAGCATCGCGTACAGGTCGAGCGTCGGGTCCACAAAGAATGTGGTGCCCGCGATGCCGCCCCAGTAATAAAGCCCCACCGAGCCGGGCACGGGAGACAGGCCCAGTTGCGTGCGCACCGCAAACCCCAGACCAAAGCCATGACCCGGCGGCAGCAAGGTGCCGTCGGACGGCATGCCGCCCAGATGATCGGCGGTCATGAAGTCCACCGTGTGCGGGCCGAGCAGGCGCACACCATCCAATTCGCCCCGGTTGCGCAGGCAATGCAAAAAGCGGGTGTAGTCCATGGCGGTGGACATGAGGCCACCGCCGCCGGCTTCCATGGCGGGCACTTGGCGCGGCTCCAGCACTTTCATCGGCACGCCGCCGTCGGGGTCGTGCGCAAAGGGCTCGGCAATGCGGTGATGATGTTCTGGCGGCACGGCAAAGCCGGTGTCCACCATGCCCAGCGGGCCAAAGATTTCGGCTTGCAAAAATGCGCCCAAGCCTTGCCCGCTGACCACCTCGACCAGCCGCCCCAGTACATCGGTGGCGCGGCTGTAGGCCCACACGGTGCCGGGCTGGAACTGCAGCGGCACAGCGGCCAGCGTTTGCGAAAACTCGGCATTGGTCCGCTCGCGTGAGGCGATCTTCACCGCGCCGTATTGGCGCTGCACCGATGAGTCGCCTAAAAATTCATAGGTCAGGCCCGCCGTGTGGCGCAGCAGGTCTTGCACCGTGGCGGATTGCCGCACAGGCTCCAGGCCCTTGGCCGTGGCCACCTGTTGGTTCGCGTACTCGGGCATCCAGCGGCTGATCGGGTCGCTCAAGAGCAACTGCCCGCGCTCGACCAGTATCATCACCGCCACCGACACGACCGGCTTGGTCATCGAATAGATGCGGAAGATGCTGTCGGTTTTCATGGGCGTGCCCGTGCCGGGGTCTTGCTGGCCCACGGCCTCGAACAAACCGATCTGCCCGCGCCGGGCAACCATGGCCACCGCACCCGGCAGCCGACCACTGGCCACTTCGCGGCGCAGCGCGTCCATCAGGCGCTGGGTGCGTTCGGGGCACAGGCCCAAATCGGTGGGGTGGGCGTGGGCAAGAGGGGTCATCGTCATGAGGTGCTCCAAAACAAGCACGTTTTGTACAGCAGCCCCTGCGTTTGATGTATCACCTAAAGCAACCGCTGCATCCATATATCTGTGCTGAAGTCCGGGGCGTGGCCCGGCCAGTAGGATCGATGAGACCGCTGTGGCCCAGGCACAGATCGGTTAGCGCCGTCGCATCCTGCGCACCTTCATGGGCTGGGGCTTGCCTCCGGTCAGTCGAGCTTGACGGCTGCTTCGCGGATGACCCGACCCCAACGTTCATAGTCGGAGCGCACCTTGGTCGTGAAGTCGGCGGGCGTCATGCCCCCGTAATCCAGCCCACTCTCGAAAATGAATTTGCGGAACTCCGGCGTATTGACGATACGTGCAATTTCCTTGTGCAGTGTCGCCACGATCTCCGGCCTCATGCCGCCCGGCCCGAAAAAGGCGATCCAGCCGTCGATGCCGAAATCGAGCCCGGCCTCGTGGAAGGTCTGCAGGTCCGGTAGCGACGGGATGCGTTTTTCCGTGGCAGCCGCGATCAATTTCGTACGCCCGCTCTTGGAACTGGCGCTGGCGGTGGTGGGGCCGTCAAAGAACATGTCGATGCGCCCGGCATACAGGTCTTGGTTGGCCTGCGCCGGACCCGGGTAGGGGATGTGGGTGACGTCGATGCCGGCGACCCGCTTAAGGAACTCGATGTTCAGATGCCCCGTTGTGCCGATGCCGTACGACGCGACATTGAGTTTGCCCGGGTTACGTTTGGCGTAGTCGATCATCTCGCGCACGGAGGAAAACGGCGCATCCTGACGCGCCACAAGCACGGTGCCGCCCATTGAGCCAGGCGTGATGGGCGTGAAGTCCTTGAAAAGGTCGTAGGGCGGTGTTGCATACAGGTGTGGCATCTGCGTCATCGCTGCGACGGTGTAGAGCAGTGTGGAGCCATCAGGCGCCGCCTTCGCAACTTCACGCGTGCCCACCAGCGTGCCGGCGCCCGGTTTGTTGTCGACGATGACCGGCACGCCCAGTGCCTCGGCCAACGCGACTGCGATGCGCCGCGCCTGCTGGTCGGTACCGCCACCGGGCGTGAACGGAACAACGATGCGTATGGGCTTGCTTGGTTTCCACTGGGCGTTGGCCGGGGCGCTACACGCCAGGGCCAGTGCCAGCGCGGTGAATAAGCTCTTCAATAACGAGGGCATGGACGGTCCTTGGTTGGCATCGCGCGACCGACGGGCCGCGACACGAGCTGGAAATATACGGTGTTCGCGCAGATCGTTATTGACCATGCGTGCCAATGAATTGCCGGATTGCGCCATGGGCCGCAGACTGTCAGCGCACTTGGCGCGCGGGCCACCGCTGTGGGCGGAATGTGGTGATGTGCAGATGGGGGACGGGGCGCAAATCGAGCCAGCAGACTGGCTTCTGGCGAACAGCTCATTTTGGCGGTGGATCGGCCAGGCAAGGCCTTCATGCGGGCGCAGCAAGGGTTTCTACATGGGCCAAAGAATTCGCTACAAGTGGTACCGGATGCGCGACGAGAAGCTCTAGGCGACGCGTTTTGCCTGTTTTGGGGGCATAGAACCTGATTTTCAGATAGAAGAGATCGGTAGCCCCCATCATTGCTCATGAGTTTGCCAAGTAAAAAATAACATTCAGTTCGAGTTGTTCAGCGGCGCGCCTGACCATCCTTCGGCCCAGCCAGCCAATTGGCGCAAGAAAACGCAGGGGTCGCCATCGGTGGTGCAACACGTTGCGGCTATCGGCCGATAGCGGTTGGCAGATGTTGGCGCTGTCAAGTCAATGCCAACCAAATCGATGCCAGCCAAGTCCATGCGCGTTGTCGGTAGCACGCGCGTTCGACTGGGCAATGCGACCGCTACAGGCCCGTCTATATGCTGCGTTGCGAGAGAACTCGCCAAAGGCGTGGGCAACAGATGCAGTTCACCTTCAAACACCGTGCCGGCCACGCGCACGTCTTTGAGCCCTTTTGCGCCCAGCGCATGCGGGTCATCCAGCAATACGGTGAAGTCGGCTTTTTTGCCAGCAACGATGGAGCCAATCTCATGGTCCAGATTCAGGCCGAAGGCGGCATCGATAGTGATGCCGCGCAGTGCCTGCTCCAGACTCAGGCACTCCTGGGGCGACACGGTTCGCCCTGATTGAGTGGTGCGTGTAGCTGCGCACCAGGCCAGCAGCAGCGGCTCCATCGGGGCCATCATGAAGTCAGAATGAAACGACACCCGCATGCCATGTCTGACCATGGAGCCGGCCCGCACAATCTGGTCAGCCCGTTCCTGGCCCAATCCCAGCCTGGCGTAACCGTCTGCCAGCGCGTGGATGTAGTAGGCGTTGACCGACGCGTGTGCCCCCAGCGCGGCCATGCGCTGCGACTGCGCATTGGTGTGAAAGCCCACGTGGTGCATCATGAAGCGCGCATCGAACCGTGGCTTGCGCTCCTGCGCGGCAGACAGTGCCGTCAACACGGAATCCATGCCTGCATCGCCATTCACGTGCACATGAATTTGGTAGCCGGCATCCCAAAATACCTCCACGCCCTTGGCCAGAACTTCAGGCGACATCAGCCATTCCCCGTGATGCCCGTCGATGTAGCCTGGCGGGTTCATCATCATCAATTGGGAAAACATGGCGCCGTCGGCGAACAGCTTCACGGCCTTTGAAAACTTGACGCGACGGCTCTCACGCTTGCGCAGTGCCTCAATCGCGACCAGCCCTTGGGCAAACGGTGGGCACTCGGTCGGCACGCCCATCACCTGCTTGCCAATAGCCCGGTTGGACGCGCTGCGGGCATCTGCAATGTTGATGATGCGCAGGGGGCGTTCTGGCTTTTCAATGCAGGCCTCCAGCGCGGCAAACTCGTATTCGGCCCCCATGGCACCAAATAGCATGTCGCCAGCCGTGGTGATGCCGCCCTGATGCATCAGTTCTGCCGTCACGTTCAAGCCCCGGTGGTACCACTCTGGGCGCAACAGATAGGGCATCAAGCGGCCCATCACCAACTTGTTGCCAGTCTCGAAAAAGTGACCCTTCGCCAGGTTGATCTGCGGGTGGTTCCCGACCAACTCCTGGGTCATGCCCAGCTTGTCAAGGGCGGCAGTGTTCATGTAGGTTTCATGAAACGAGCGCTGCCACAAAATCACAGGACGATCCGGGCACAGCAGGTCGAGCTCGGTGCGGGTCCAACGCCCGTGTTCAGACGGCTGGTAGCCAAAGCTGATGAACCAGTCGGTCTTGTCGGTGCGGGTAGCCAGGCGTTCTTTGAGCAGTTCTAGGTAGCGCTCGGGCGTGTTGGCGGCCGGGGCCATTCGCCCGCCTTCCATGCGCCATGCCTCGGGCGCAATGATTTCCATGGGGGTGAGCAGGGCACCCAAAAACGGGTGAACATGGTTGTCGATAAAGCCCGGCATCAGTACCATGTCCTTGAGGCGCTCGTCCACCACCACCTCGCGGCCTTCGCGCCACGGCGCCATGGATGCCAAATCGCCCACGGCAACGATTCGGTCGTCGATCACGCCGACTGCCGTGGCGGTTGGCAAAGACTCGTCCATCGTCAAAATTTGTCGGGCAATGAATATGCGCAAAATGCCAGGGCGGGTGGCCGCATCAGGGGTTATCTCGATCGCGGAGTTTGGGGCAGATGTCATGGGGCGATTCCTCAAGATTTGGTGCGTTCATGGGTGGGGTCGTACCACGGGCCGAGCTGGGCAAGGGCGCTTACGCGGCGCTCTGCAACACCAATTTCAAATTGTGTAGCGCGAAGAACTTCAGTCGTGATGGGCACCTCCAGCGTCACGTAGCCCATGCCCAATGAGGCTTGGACCCGGTGGCCGTACATGCCAGAGGTCACCACGCCTACAGCCACGCCGTTGGCAAAAATTGGCTCCTCGTGGACCAGTAATTCGGCGGGGTCAGCCATCTTGAATTGCACCAGGCGTTTTTTGGGTGGGCCTTGTAACTTTTGAGCCAGAACTGCATCCCGGCCGATGAATCCGCCGGGTTTGTCGAGCGCGCAGGTAAAGCTCAGCCCAGCTTGGGCTGGCGTGTCTTGCATGCCGATGTCGTGCCCCCAATGCCGGTAGCCTTTTTCGGTGCGGCAGGCGTTGATGGCATGAAACCCGGCCAGCTTGAGGCCATAGGCATCGCCTGCTTGGAGGATCCGGTCAAACACGTGCAACGCAAATTCGGCGGGAATGTACAACTCCCAACCCAACTCGCCTACATAGGTAATGCGGCTTGCCCTTACCACGGCATAGCCGATTTCGATCTCGACGGAAGTGCCAAACGCAAAGGCTTGGTTGCTAAGGTCCGCCCCACTCAGCTCGTACAACAGGGCGCGTGATTTGGGTCCCATCAACCCCAGCATTGGCAGGCCGGAGGTCACATCGGTCACCGTGCAAAAAGCATCGGCGGGGGTGTGTTCAATCAAGTAGGCCAGGTCCCGAATATGCGACGAGACGGACGTCACCACTAAAAAGCGGTCCATCGCCAAACGGGTCACGGTGAGGTCGGCCTCGATGCCGCCGTGCTGGTTCAGCCATTGCGTGTAAACAATGCGGCCGATGGGCACATCCACATTGGCCGTGCTGATGCGGTTCAACACCTTGCAGGCATCACGGCCCTGCACCATGAATTTAGCCATGGACGACTGGTCAAACAAGGCCACGCCATCTCGCACCGCCTGGCATTCGGCGGCGGTATTGGCAAACCAGTTGGCGTAGCCAAAACTGTACTCATAGCGGGGGGTAGAGCCCGGCGTGTCATACCAGTTGGCGCGCTCCCAGCCGCTGAGCTCACCCATGCAGGCACCTTGCGCGATCAGCCGGTCATGAAAGGCCGTGCGTCTGGCCCCGCGAGCGGTTTCAAACTGCCGAAACGGCCAATGCATGGCGTACAGTAAGCCTAGGCTCTCGGTGGTGCGGTCCTTCAAGTAAGCCCGAGTTCCTTGGCAGGGGTGCATTCGGCGCACTTCCATGCCGGGGATGTCGATCGGCACGTGTCGGTCCTGAATCCACTGGGCCAGCACCTTGCCCGCTCCACCTGAACTTTGAATGCCAATCGAATTGAAACCGCAAGCGACAAACAGATCACGCACTTCAGCGGTTTCACCCAGCAAGTAGCGGTCATCCGGCGTGAAGCTCTCAGGGCCGTTAAACCAGGTGGCAATGCCGGTGGTTTGAAGAACCGGAACGCGCTCCATCGCTTTGCGCAAGACGGGCTCGAAGTGATCAAAGTCTTGGGGTAGTTCGTCAAAGCAAAAGTCTTTGGGTATGCCATTGAGGCCCCAGGGCTTGGCCACCGGCTCAAACGCGCCCACCAGCAATTTGCCAGCGTCTTCTTTGTAATAGGCCCATTCGTCAGGCACGCGCAAAACCGGTAAATCTTTTGGCACGGTGGCAATCGCTTCAGTGACGATGTAGAAGTGTTCTGCCGCTTGCAAGGGCAGCCGGATGCCGTGCGGGCGGGCGATCCAGTGACTCCACATGCCTGCGGCCAGCACGACAGTGCCAGCGCGCAATTCGTGCACTTCGCCGTTGGTGTTGGCAGAGCGCACCTTGACACCCACAGCGCGGCCGTTTTCGACCAGAATGTCGGTCACTTCGCTGTCCTCAAAAATGAGTGCGCCACCTTGTTTGGCGCCTTTGGCATAGGCCATAGTGGTGTCCACCGGGTTGGTCTGGCCGTCATTGGGCGTCCAAAGTCCTCCAACCACCCCCTTGCCCGAGAGCAAAGGATATTTGGCCAGCACATCGCTGGGCGTCAAGAACTCAACCTCGACACCAAAAGCGCGCCCCATTGCCCCGGTGCGCTTGAACTCTTCAAAGCGGGCCTCGTTTAAGGCAACCGCCACCGAGCCGTTTTGCTTGAACCCGGTTGCCTGCCCGGTTTTGGCTTCCAGTGTTTTAAGCAGTTCTGACGTGTATTTGGCCAACTCGGTCAGCGTGCGGGTGGCGCGCAACTGCGGCACCAACCCGGCGGCATGCCAGGTCGTGCCGCAGGTCAGCTGTCGGCGTTCCAGCAACACCACATCCTTGATGCCAAGCAGGGTCAGGTGGTATGCGACTGAGCAACCAATAATGCCGCCGCCAATGATGACGACATCTGCTTTGGCAGGAATGGGTTTCATGGGCGGCTGCACTTTCGATCGTTCAAGTTCACGCAATGTACGGTTGGCCGCTCTTGTCGATTTGATGAAAAGTGACTGCCTATTGATGAATTACGCCTTTACCCGATCGCGCAGAAGTGGCAGGCCGGGCCGGCTGGCCTGGCGATCGGCACCGGGTGCCTCGCCATATTGCTGGCGATAGGCGCGGCAAAAGTGGGCCAATGATTCAAACCCCACCGCCACCGATGTCTCGGTGACGGTGATGGCGGTGTTGCGCAGCAAGCTGCGCGCGTGTTCAAGGCGCAAACGGCGGTGGTAGCGGCTGGGGCCTTCACCCAAAACCTGGGCAAATAGTCGCAATAGCTGGCGTGCCGATAAGTCGGTTGCCGCCGCCAGTTCTTGCACACCCACAGCCCGGTCCAGCGTTGCCTCCAGAATCGCCAAAGCGGTCGCCAAAGCAGGGTGATGAACCCGGGTGCGAGTGGTCAACGCAGTGCGCTGTGCGGCGTCGCCCGATCTCGGATGATCGTGCAGGCAGTGTTCTGCGACGCGATTGGCCAGGTCAGGACCGTGGTCCATGGCAATGGCGCTGAGCATCATGTCGATGGCTGCTGTGCCACCGGCACAGGTCAGGCGAAGCTTCCCAATTTCAAAGAGCGTCTGAGTCACCTCAATTTTTGGAAATCGCTCGCGAAACGCATCCACCACTTCCCAATGCATGGTGACGCGGCAGCCGTCAAGCAGGCCGGCGCGCGCCAGCAAAAAGCAACCGGTGTCCATGGCACCCAAAGTTGTGCCATTGGCCTTAAGGCGGTGCAGCCAGGTTCTAAGCGCGTGGGAGTAATAACGGTCAGGCTGAATGTCGGCACACAGAATGACTGTGCCCAATGCCTGCTCTTCAGCGATGCTGCCATGGGGCTGAATCAAAATGCCGTTGTCATCAGCCACCGCATTGCCATCCAGTGAGAGCAGCCGCCAGGTGTAAGGTGTCTTGAGGTACCGGTTGGCAATACGAAGCGGCTCAATGGCCGAGGCCAGTGCCATGACCGCAAACTGGGGAATCAGGACAAAACCTATAGGGCCAGGCAATTGAGCGGTGGCGGGTTCAGAAAGTGACATGGTGAATTATCAGAGTGTTGTCAAAGCATTGTGAGAGTGATGGCGTAAATCGTCAATTGCATGGCACAAATCGCATGAATGCCTTGGTTCGATGCAACCACAATTCAAATTCTTAAGCTGGCTAACCCGGCCAGCCCATACTGCCCGTTCTGTCGACCCCAGAGAGGATTTTTCATGCCCCAAGCCCTGACTCAATCGCCAAAGTCTTCACGCCTTCGAACGGCCATGCTGGTGGGGCTGGCTTGTTTGGCGAGTGCCCACGCCTTTGCGCAAGACATAAAACGCGGCGGCACGCTGGTGCTGGGCAGCACCCAGGTGGCGCGTCATTTGAATGGGGCAGTTCAATCAGGTGCAGCCACCGCGCTGCCGTCAACCCAGTTGTTTGCCAGCCCGCTGCGCTTTGACGACAAATGGAATGCCCAACCCTACCTGGCCGAGAAATGGAGCCTGGCGGCTGATGGCAAGTCGCTCACCCTCAATTTGCGCAAAGGGGCGGTGTTTCATGATGGCAAGCCAATTACATCAGAGGATGTGGCATTTTCTATCATGACGATCAAGGCCAACCACCCGTTTTCTTCCATGATGGGCCCGGTTGAAAAAGTGGAAACTCCTGACCCGCTGACTGCCATCATCCGCATGAACGTGCCACATCCCGCCATTGTGTTGGCCATGTCGCCAGCGTTGTGCCCCATCTTGCCAAAGCACATTTATGGCGATGGCCAGGACGTCAAGAACCATCCGCGCAACAGTGTTGATGTGGTGGGTTCAGGGCCATTCAGGTTGGTCGAGTTCAAAGCTGGCCAGCGCACGGTGCTTGAGCGTTTTGACAAATTCTTTTTGCCTGGCAAACCCTATCTTGACAAGTTGATCCTGAGCATCAACCCCGATGCGGCCAGCCTGATGCTGGGGCTGGAGCGCGGCGATATTCACATCGTGCCCTTCACCTCCGCCCCGGCCGATTTGAAGCGGCTGGCGGCTAACCCGAAGCTGGTTATTTCGCCCAAGGGCTATGAAGGCATTGGTGCCATCAACTGGTTGGCCTTTAACCTGACCCGCAAACCCCTGTCCGATCTGGCGGTGCGCAAGGCCATTGCCACAGCCATTGACAAGAACTTCATCAGCAAAGCGCTGCAAGGCGGTTATTCACCCGTGGCAGACAGCCCCATTCACAGTTCTAGCCCGTTTCATGTGACTGACACGGTGCGCTATCCGTTTGATGTCAAAAAAGCCGCCGCCATGCTGGACGAAGCGGGTTATAAGGCTGGGCCCAATGGCGAGCGATTCAAATTGACGATTGACTTTTACCCGGGTCCAGACGATCAGCAAAAAAACCCGGCCGAGTACATCCGCACTGCGCTTAAAAAAGTGGGTATCACGGTTGAAGTGCGCACCTCAGCGGACTTTCCATCGTGGGCCAAAAAAATGGCCACCCGAGACTTTGACATGTCGATGGATGCCAACTTCAACTGGGGCGATCCCATCATCGGAGTGCACCGCACCTATTTGTCGTCCAATATCCGCCCTATCGTATGGACCAATACGCAGTCGTACAACAACCCCAAGGTGGATGTGTTGCTCAATTCCGCAGGGAGTGTGATGGACCCAACCCAGCGCAAGGCCTATTACGCGGCGTTTCAAAAGATCGTTACCGATGAATTACCGGTCTACTTTATCGACCAAGTGGGCTATCACACCATCAGCCAAAAAAAGGTGGGTAACGTGCCGAGCACGATTTGGGGCACAGCCTCACCGTTTGACGAGGTTTATTTGAAATAGCCTGAACTCACAACCGGAGCAGGTCGCCTGATGCGTTTTTTTCGACAACTTTTATCGCGTGTCTTGCAGGCCTTGGCGCTGGTGCTGGCCGTGGTGGTGCTCAACTTCATTTTGGTGCACGCGGCACCGGGCGACCCGGTTGAAACCATTGCCGGTGTCAGTGGGGGCATGAGCCCGGAGCTGATGGCGCAATTGCGCTTGCAATATGGGTTGGACAAGCCGCTGTATGTCCAACTTGCCGTTTACATGGGCAAAGTGCTTAGCGGTGATTTGGGGTACTCGTATTTTTTCAACCTACCGGTGGCCTCGTTGATTGGTGAGCGGGTACCTGCCACCTTATTGCTGGTGTTGGGGGCCGTGCTTTCAGCCTTTGTGATGGGAACGACGCTGGGGGTGCTGTCGGCGCGCAAACCCAACGGCGTTTTGTCGCAGTTCATCACGGTCCTGAGCATGGTCGGCTTTGCCGCACCTGTATTCTGGATGGGCATCATGCTGGTGATTTTGTTTGCCTCGGTGTTTCCCATTTTGCCGGTGGCTGGCATGCGCTCCATTGATTCAAGCGGTGGCGGCATTGCCGATGTGCTGGACGTTTTGCACCACTTGGTGCTGCCTACATTCACGCTGGGGCTGGTTTATCTGGCGCAATACAGCCGCTTGTCGCGCGCGGCCATGCTCGATGTGCTGGGGGCAGATTTCATTCGCACCGCGCGTGCGAAAGGTCTGGCAGACCGGGTGGTGCTTTACAAACATGCGCTGCGCAATGCGTTGCTGCCTGTGGTGACTGTGCTGGGCCTGCAATTTGGAAACGTGATGGCGGGAGCCATTTTGGTGGAGACAGTTTTTAACTGGCCCGGTCTTGGGCGACTGGCGTTTGAATCCGTGTTGCGACGCGACTATCCGACCATCCTGGGTGTGTTGTTATTTGCGTCAATAGTGGTGGTGGTGATGAATCAGGTCACCGACATGGTCTATCGCCTGATTGACCCCCGCATTAACGCGCAATAGACCGATTGACCGCTGTGAATCGCCCATGACTCAAATTGCCAACGCTGCCGCTAAAGTGGAACACCCAACGGTAGAAGCCCTGCGTATGTTTGTGCGCAACCCGGCGGCCAATGCTGGCATGGTCATCCTTTTGCTGGTGATACTGGTGTCCATCGTTGGGCCGCTGATTTATGGGGCCGACCCGTTTGAGATTCGTGCAGCGCCCCTGACGGCACCTTTCACTGAAGAAGCCTGGCTTGGCACCGACTATTTGGGGCGTGATGTTTTGACGACGCTGATTTACGGCGGTCGCGCCACGTTGCTGGTGGGCGCAGTGGCGGCGCTGCTGTCGGTCAGCATCGGCATCACGCTGGGAGCCATGGCAGGGTATTACGGCGGCAGGGTAGATGCGATTTTGATGCGCGTCACCGAGTTCTTTCAGGTGTTGCCAGCCTTGCTGTTTGCAATGGTGGTGGTGTCGTTGTTTGGGGCCAAGCTCACCATCGTCACGCTGGCGATTGGCCTCGTCAGTTGGACCGGAACCGCACGCCTGACCCGCGCTGAATTCATGAAGTACCGCGACCTGGAATTTGTGCGGGCCGAGCGAGCCATAGGGGCTGGCAACGCGCGCATTATTTGGCGGGTCATTTTGCCCAATGCGCTGCCACCTTTGATCGTGTCGGGCACTTTGGCCATTGGTGCGGCCATCTTGTTTGAAGCGGGCTTGTCTTTTTTGGGTCTGGGTGACCCCAATCAAATGAGTTGGGGTTTGATGATTGGGTCAAGCCGGCAATACGTTTTGTCGTGCTGGTGGGCCGTGGCGTTTCCGGGGGCGGCCATCTTTGTGACGGTGCTGGCTGTCAGCCTGATTGGTGACGGGCTGAACGATGCGTTGAACCCCAAGTTGCGGGAGCGCTGATGATGACAACGCTGCCGCCCGTCACGATTCAAACCGTGCCGCAACCTCTGCTTAAGGTGCAAGACCTGCGGGTTGAATTCAGCAGTCGGCGTGGCAACGCGATGGTGCTCAATGGGGTGGAGTTTGAGATTCGTGCCAATGAAACACTGTGCCTTGTGGGTGAATCAGGGTGTGGCAAAAGCATGACGGCGCTGGCGCTGTTGCGGCTCATCCCGTCGCCACCGGGGCGCATTAGCGGCGGGAAAATTATGTTTCAGGGCGTTGACCTGGCTAACGCTTCCGAGGCGCACATGTGCGATGTGCGCGGCAACCGCATTTCCATGATTTTTCAGGAACCTATGACCTCGCTGAACCCAGTGCTCACGGTTGGTGACCAGATTGGCGAGTCATTGCGTCTGCATGGTGGGCTTGACGCTGCCGCCGCGCGCAACGCTGCGGTGGATCTGCTGAAACAGGTGGGTATTCCGGCGCCCGAGCGCCGTGTGGATGAGTACCCGCATCAGTTTTCGGGTGGTATGCGCCAGCGCGTCATGATCGCCATGGCGCTGGCGTGCCGCCCCGATATCTTGATTGCCGATGAGCCCACCACTGCGCTTGACGTGACTGTGCAGGCCCAGATTTTCGATTTGTTGCGTGACCTTCAGCGCGACAAGGGCACGGCGATTTTGCTTATCACGCATGACATGGGGGCGGTGGCCGAAATGGCTGACCGGGTCTTGGTGATGTATGCCGGGCGTGTGATTGAGCAGGGCACCACGGCCCAGGTGCTGGAACACCCCAGCCACCCCTATACGCGCGGTCTGATCGATTGCCTGCCCAAGTTGGGTAGCAGCTTGAATGCTCAGCGCGATGACCTGACGGAAATCGCGGGCATGGTGCCATCGATTTGGGAACTCGGTGCAGGTTGCGCCTTTCGCGAAAGGTGCCCTCAAGCAATGGCGCGTTGTGCCGTTGCGGTGCCGCCGCTGTTTGCGGTAAATGACGCTGACCACGTACCCGATGTGCCAGACTCCGGGTATCGACATGGAGCGGCCTGCTGGCTGCGGGCTGATGAAACCGGGGCATCAAGCGCTGCAGGCGAGGGTAGGCCATGATGGACCCCGATAACCTGTTGTCGGTTCGCGACCTTAAGGTGTATTTTCCACGTGCCAAGTCTGGCTGGCTGGCAAAGCCTGAGGTGGTGCAGGCGGTCGATGGGGTGTCCTTTGACATCCGCCGTGGCACCACACTGGCGATCGTGGGGGAGTCGGGTTCGGGCAAAACCACGACTGCTTTGGCCGTGATGCGTTTGGCACCGATCACGGGCGGGCATATTCAACTGGGTTCGGTCGACTTGACGGCGCTGTCGGGCGAGGCCCTTCGCCGCGAGCGTCGGCGTTTACAAATTATTTTTCAGGACCCGTTTTCTTCCTTAAACCCACGCGAACGTGCTGGGGCTACGGTGCGAGCGCCGCTTGACCTGATGAACGTTGGCACGCCGCTTGAGCGGCCGCAGCGGGTTGCCGAGTTATTTAAGGCAGTGGGCCTGCGGCCCGAACAGCAGCATTTGTTTCCACACCAGTTTTCTGGTGGGCAACGCCAGCGTATCAATATTGCGCGGGCACTGGCAACCAACCCGGAACTCGTGGTGTGTGACGAGCCCGTGTCGGCACTGGACATTGCGATTCGGGCTCAAATTCTGAATTTGCTGACGCGACTGCAGCGTGAACTGGGCTTGACCTACCTGTTTATTTCGCACGACATGGCGGTGGTGGAACACATCTGCGACGAAATTGCGGTGATGTACTTGGGCCAAATTGTGGAGCGCGCGCCACGCAAGGATTTCTTTGCCAACCCGTTGCACCCCTACAGCGTGGCCTTGATGTCGGCGGTGCCCACGGTGCAGGGTGGGCGGCGGCGCGCCACGCAACGCATCAAGCTGACGGGCGACCCGCCCAGCCCCATCAATCCCCCGGTGGGTTGTCGTTTTGCGGGGCGCTGCCCGGTGGCTGAAGTGGCTTGCACTTTGGCACTGCCTCCGTTGGTGGAGGTCACCACCGGGCATTGGGTGCGCTGCAGTCGCGTTGAGGTGGTAAGTGGCCATTTGGCAAGAGGCCCGATTCAACTGCCGCAAGCAACCTGAACGGCTAAAAATGACTCCGCAGGCCACCCATGTCGCGGTGCGGGATGGCCGCGTGATGGGCGTTGGTGTGTTGCCAAAGTTGGCGGCTTGTGGCGGCTACACACCTGACGAGAGGTGCAAAGACAAGGTGCTGATGCCCGCTGCCGGGCAACCATGGCCACCGCACCCGGCAGCCGACCACCGGCCACTTCGCGGCGCAGCGCGTCCATCAGGCGCTGGGTGCGTTCGGGGCACAGGCCCACATCCGTGGGTTGTGCGTGGGGCAAAGCTTTGTGTGCAGTCATCGGGGGCTCCGGTTGAAGGTGTTTTGTACACCAGCCTTGAGGCATGGGGAATCACCTGCGGCGCAGCGGTCGCTTTGGCTTGTCGCCCATGCGTCAAAGGCCATAAGCTTCGCGCTGTGCGAGCCTTGCTAGACTGAATCCATGCGCATTTCAGAACTCTCTGCCAAGACCCAGGTGTCGGTGCACCGCTTGAGGCGGTACGAGGCCGATGGACTCATTGAAAGTCAGCGATTGCCCAATGGCTACCGTGATTACGAAGAGAGAACCGTGAGGCACGTCATCTTCATCGCCATGTCTCGGGAGATGGGTTTTTCGCTGCCTTTCATTGCCGAGTATTTGCCGCGCTTCAAAGCGGGCAAGTTGTCAGCGCAAGACATGATCGAGGCGATCCTGGCGCGTGTGGACGAGATTGACCAGCTTATAAGCGAGCAAAAAGCACTTCGCCAAAAACTGATGGACCACATCGGGTGGTTCAAAACCCAAGCCAGGAGAAAAAAATGAGCCCACTGGAGATGCTGAAAAAAATCAACGCCATGGCCGAGTTCAACCGCTGGTGCGGGATTGAGGTGACAGTGGCCGAACCCGGATTTGTGGAAATCCAGATGCCCTGGCGTGCAGAGGTGGGTCAGTACTCGGGTTATTTGCATGCAGGCCTGATCGGCACACTCATCGACACTGCCTGCGGTTTTGCGGCCGGTACCGTGGCGGGGCCGAACTTGTTGGCTGCCAACTTTTCCGTCAACTGTTTGCGCCCCGCCGTGGGGCAAAAGTTCATCGCTCGGGCTCGGGTGGTCAAACCGGGCAAAGCGCAGATCTTCACAAGCTGTGATTTGTTTGCGGTGGATGCAGGAGGCGAGAAGTTGGTGGCGAATGGTCAGACCCTGCTGACGGTGATCGCCGCGTAAGCCATGCATCTCGGTGAATGTTCCTCAAACTGCAGGCGCTGAAAAGCGCTCGCGCAAATAGGCCATGATCTCGGTCGAGTCCTGCAGCCAACGGGTTTGACCATCGGCTTCGGTGATCTTCAAGCATGGCACCTTGGTTGCGCCACTGCCTTGTAGCAATTCATTTCGGTTGGCTGCATGGTGCTGCGCGTCGCGCTTTTCAATGGGCAGCGACAGGCGGCGCATTTCCTGGCGCACCTTGATGCAAAACGGGCAGGTGCTGAACTGGTACAGCGCCAGGCTTTGACATTGCTGATCGACCGCAGCTTGCTCAGAGGCTACGCGTTGCAGACCAGCCGGTTGGGTCAGGCGCTCTTTGAGCAGCATCACGGGGCCCAGCACAACGCGCAGGGTTCTGAAGAAAGTACGGATCACGGTTTTCATAGAGACCTCAAAAGAATTCAAAAGTGAGTGGATAACAAACTGGGGAGACGCATCGCTGTTACAGCAATCGTGCCAAATAGTGGCCCGTGAAGCTGGCCTTGTTTTTGGCCAGTTGCTCGGGCGTGCCTTCGCCCAGAACCGTGCCGCCGCCCGCACCGCCTTCGGGGCCCATGTCAATCAACCAGTCGGCGGTTTTGATGACGTCGAGGTTGTGTTCGATGATGACGATGGTGTTGCCTGCGTCGCGCAGCTGGTGCAGCACCTTGAGCAACAAATCGATGTCGGCAAAGTGCAGGCCGGTGGTGGGTTCGTCCAAGATGTACAGCGTGCGGCCCGTGTCGCGCTTGGACAGTTCCAGCGCTAGCTTGACGCGTTGGGCCTCGCCGCCTGAGAGCGTGGTCGCGCTTTGGCCCAAACGGATGTAGGTCAGGCCCACGTCGAGCAGGGTTTGCAGTTTTCGCGCGATGTTGGGCACGGCGCTGAAGAACTGGAGCGCGGCTTCCACTGTCATGTTCAAAATCTGCGCGATGTTCTGGCCCTTGTATTGCACCTCGAGCGTTTCGCGGTTGTAGCGCATGCCGTGGCATACGTCGCAGGGTACATACACATCTGGCAAGAAGTGCATCTCCACTTTCACCATGCCGTCGC
>CAJBLW010000407.1 GCA_903953985.1 uncultured Burkholderiales bacterium | reverse complement strand
GACTGGAAATTTTGCATTCAGTTTTTCACAACGGTTGTTTCAGCTGCTGCTTCAACTGCGCACTTGCCCTGAACGTGGCCACTCGTCTTGGCTTTATTTGAACGGGCGCTGGCTGCACGCTGACCTTTTAACTGACCAGCGCCAAGAGGTTCCGCTCATCAGACAGTATCCTTGCCATACCCCGGAATACCCTTGATCTCAAGGTACTCGTTCAGCCCGAACTCTCCCCACTCGCGCCCGTTGCCAGACTGCTTGTAACCGCCGAACGGCGCGCCGCGATCGACCGGCGGGTAGTTGATCTGTACATTCCCGGCTCGCATGCGGCGCGCCACGCTGCGCGCCCGCACCAGGCTGCCGGACTGGATGTAGGCCCCCAGGCCATACGGTGTGTCGTTGGCAATGCGCACTGCATCATCCTCATCTTCATAGCCAATCACGCTGAGTACCGGACCAAAGATCTCTTCGCGCGCGATGGTCATCGACGGGTCTACATTGGCAAACACCGTGGGCTGCACAAAATAGCCCTGCGTCAGGCCCTGCGGCCGGCCGGGCCCACCAGTGACCAGCGTTGCGCCTTCCTTCAAGCCCGCATCGATGAGCCGCTGCACCTTCTCGAACTGCGCTCGATTGGCCACCGGCCCGAGCGTCACAGTCTCGTCTGCCGGTGAACCGATGCGCACCTTGGCCGCCACGCGTGTGGCAATCTCCATCACCTCGTTCATGCGGTTTTTCGGCACCAGCATGCGGGTCGGCGCCACACAGGACTGTCCGCTGTTGTTGAAGCAGCGGTTCACGCCAAGCGTCACCGCACGCTCAAAGTCCGCATCATCCAGCAAGATGTTGGCCGATTTGCCACCCAGTTCCTGCCCCACCCGTTTGACGGTGTCTGCCGCCGCCTTGGCCACCGCAATGCCGGCGCGCGTGGAGCCGGTGAATGACACCATGTCGACATCCGGGTGGGAGGCGATGGCGTTACCCGCGCCCGCACCATCACCATTGACCAGGTTGAAGGCACCTGGAGGCAGGCCCGCGTCATGCACGATCTCTGCAATGATGAGTGCGCTGAGCGGCGACACTTCACTGGGCTTGAGCACTACCGTGCAGCCTGCCGCAATGGCCGGCGCGATCTTGCACACCACCTGGTTGATCGGGAAGTTCCAAGGCGTAATTAGGCCGCACACGCCAATGGGCTCCTTGGTCACCAGCGTTGTGCCGTGAAGGCTGTCGAACTCGAAGGCCTTCAGGACCTT
Source organism: uncultured Burkholderiales bacterium (assembly GCA_903953985.1). GTDB lineage: Bacteria > Pseudomonadota > Gammaproteobacteria > Burkholderiales > Burkholderiaceae_C > Limnohabitans_A. Next base: position 8,033 of record CAJBLW010000407.1, on the reverse strand, counting down.
GACTGTTTCGGCAAGGTGGTCAGGCCCGCTCGGGAAATGCACCTTACGTGCGCTGTCTATCGGCACGCCCATTTCCGCCGACATGGCTTGGCAGAGGTCTTCCTTGCGAGAATGAAAGCCAGCTTCAATACGACGCAGCCATTCGATGCGTTCCTCGACCGTTGACGCTGCCATGCGGGGAAAGGCGCGCCGCGCCGCCGCTACGGCCTCGTCAACATCGTGAGCGTCGGCTGCGGCGATACGTGCCACCACATGCTCTGTGGCAGGGTTCACCACGTCAATCAGTTCTGTTCCGTGGGTGGGGCGCCACTGGCCATCGATGTAGCTGTCGGTCAGATACTTGTAGTCTTGCATGGAAAGTTCAATCGATGGTCACATTGATGGTCTTGAGCATTTCGCCGTAGCGCGTGAAGTCCGAGCGGATGGCTTCCTGCAGGAACGCGGAAGAGATGTTGTCTGCAGGCGTGGCGCCGCCCGCAATGAGTTTTTCGCGGATGGCAGGCTTGGCCAGCGCCTCGGCCAGTGCGCCGTTGAGCCGGGCCAGCGCATCCCTCGGGATGCCCTTGGGCCCGATGATGCCGTACCACAGCGTGGGAATCACGTACTTGGGCAGGCCGGCAGCCGCAGCAGCCTCGGTAAGAGACGGCACGCCGGGCAGGGCGGCCATGGGGCGCGGCGACACCGCGATGGCATTCAGCGTGCCCGCCTGGACGTAGGGCAACGCGCTGGCGTCGCCAAGCACAAACGAAAGCTGGCCACCGACCAAGTCGACCAGCGCCGGGCCTGTGCCCTTGTAGGGCACATGCAGCACCTTGGTGCCGACCTCGCGCTGGAGCACCTCGCCAGAGATGTGCTGGATGCTGCCGTTGCCGGTGGAGCCGTACGACACCGCTTCTGGCTTTTGCCGCGCCCTGTCGGCCAGGTCCTTGAAGGTCTTGATGCCGCTCTTGGGAGAGACCACAAAAATATTTGAGGTATTGGCCACCATGCCGACTGCCGAAAAATCGTTGCGTGCGTCGAACTGCACGGTCTTCGCCAGGTGGGGCGTGACGGCCAGGATGCTCGTGGTCACGAGCATCACGGTGTAGCCGTCCGGCGCGGCGCGCGTCAGGTTGGTGGCGGCAACCAGGCCGTTGGCCCCGGGCTGGTTGACCAGCACCACCGGTTGTTTCAGGGATGCGCTCATCGACTCACTCAGCATCAAGCCCACCAGGTGGACGAAGCCGCCTGGTGCAAACGGGATGACCATGGTGACGGGCTTGGCCGGAAAGTCATTCGCACGGGCGAAAGGCGCGGCGAGCGCAAGCATGACCAGGGAAATGCGGGCGATCTTCTTGAAGGCTTTCATGGTGGGTCTCCAGTACTGAGGATTGAAGGAAAAGTGAGAGGGATCAGGGATTCGGCTTGAAGGTTTCGCCAAAGATGCGCATCCAGTTGCCGCCCATCATTTGCGCGATCTCTGCCGGTGAGAAGCCGCGGCGGTCCAGCTCGGGGATGATGTTCGGCACACCGGACGGGTTCTTGATCCAGTCGGACCAACCCTCGTGCGGCGCCATGGTCATCTGGTTGGCGGGGGCCGTTTCGCGCGACCAGCGGGCATAGCGCCACCAGGTGCGCACTGCGCCGGTGTGGCCGGGGCAGTAGTCGGTGCCGATGGCGACGGCATCAATGCCGATGAGGTCCACCACCCAGGCCACCATGTCGCCAAACTCCTCCAGCGTTGTTTCGGCGCCCCGCTTGGTCATGTTGCGGTTGGGCGACAGGCCGATTACGCCGCGCCGGGCAGCCAGTGCCTTGATGGCTTCGGTGGTTTTCTGGCGGCCAGCGCCATACACGCCGGTGCCGACGAATTCACGCGGGTTCGCATGCGTGATGGCCACCGGTACCGCCGACAGGTCAATCGCCTCAAGCGTGGTGCGCTCACCGCAATGCGACAGGTCGATCATGATGCCGACCTTGTTCATTTCCTCGACAGCCTTGCGGCCGAAGCGCGAAGAGATGCCGGTGTCTTTTTCTTCCCAGTAGCCGCAGCCGATGTAGTTCTGCAGGTTGTAGGTCAGCTGCATGATGCATACGCCGTTCTGGCGAAACATGCTGAACAAGTCCAGGTTGTGCTCAATCGGAGCAGTGTTCTGGAAGCCGAACACCAGCGCCGTCCGGCCCGATTTGCGGATCGCTTCGATCTCTTCCACCGAGGTGGCCTGTGCGACGAGGTCGCTGTTGGCGGCCAGGACCTGTTTCCACTTGCCCAGCAGGGCCAGCGTCTCTGCAGCGTTCTCCCAGACGGAGATCGTGGTGTTCACGCAACCGATGCCGCCCGAGCGGTATTCCTCGAACCATTTGCGTTCGGGTGTGGGCATTGACAGGCCGTCCACCAGCGCATAGGTGCGCCCGTCGAAGCTGGCGCCTTCGGGCACCACGGACACTTGCTTTGACACTTCTTCTTTATCCTGTACTTCAGTCATTTGGTATCTCCTTGGGTCAGAAAGTCTTGAGCGGGTCGGCGCCTTCGAGCAGGACGAAGTGCTCGACAGCCTGAGGAACAAGCAAGGCACTGCCGGCTTTGAGCAGTGCGTTGTATTCAGTACGGCTGAGTTTGATGCCGTTGTGCGCGGCAGAGGCAGCCATCAGTGCATCGCTGAGGGCGGCGGCGGGGGATGCAATGTCACCCTCGACAACCGCATCGGGACGCATGCACGCGATGAGGAAGCCGTCACCTTGCAGTGACGCCCAGTGGGCGCTGCGGGCCAGCGTCTCGGCAATGTTGCCGCAATGCCCCGTGATCCCGCCTTCGCTGTACCAGGCGCCTGCGTCCTGTGGCCCTGCAACCGCGTAGCCGCAGACCGGGTCGCCGGCCGCGTCGGGCGCGCGCCAGAGCAGCACGGTCAGCACGCCCTTGCGCGCCCCCCGGAGCACGATGGAGCGGACAAGCCAAGCATCCAGCGCCTTGACCATGAGCACTGCGCCAACGCCATGCGATGAGCGCAGGCTTCGTGCGAGGGCCAGATCGAGCGCCACCGGCGCCGTTGCCAGTGCGGATGCGCTGTAGGCATGCAGGACCAACGGGTCGCCGCCATCGGGCCATGAGCGCGCAGGGTCGGGCACCATGAAGGGGGAAACGCGGCAGTCTTCGCAGTGCAACAGCGCGGTCGCCACAGCCGGCTCACCGCGATGCTGCGCGAAGGCTACCAGCGCTCCCGCCTCTTCAGCCACGCCCAGCGGCATGCCGTGGCCCTGCAAGGCTGTCTGCACGGCACGCGCAAGCTCACGGGGAGCAAACGTCAGGTCGTCAGGTTCAGGGGCAGTGGCTGTTACCGTGACGGCAACAACCATACCTGCATTCGGCGGCAAGGGCGCGAGCTCGCTCTGCGCACCCGGTTTCGCCAGGTCAGGCTTGAGTGTGAACGGCCAACGGCCGTCGCGACCCGCAGCCACATCCTCTGCAATTGGCGCGCCCTGCATGAAGGTGCCACGCACGGATTTAGGAAACGCTGCCTCAAATTTTTCCATCCCGTAAAACGCGAGTACGAACCGCGTCGCTTCAAACGGTGTGTAGCGCGCCGATAGCCAGGGCTGGCGCAAGTCACAATACTGAGCGCCTGCCTGCGATTGGACACGCGCGATGGCATGGCGCAGGTCCGGGCGCTCGCACAACACGCCGGCCAGCGGGCGATCCGGAGGCACGGCGCGCAGCAGCTGCCAGGCTTGCCGAAGCTGCAGGGGGAAGTCCATATTGGTCTCGAACTCCAGGTGCGCCAGGCGGCGGCGCAGCCCGCGCCGCACATCGCGCGGAGCTTGGCTGGAGCGGTACCAAAAATAGGCGGGGTCTTCGGCCGCCACATCAGTAGACTCATCGGTCGTTCCATCTCGTGAGCAGGAGATGACCCAGTCAAAGTCCTTTTCAATGCGGCCAAGCAGTTCACCCGCCGTCATCTCCGGCTGCACCACGGCATCCTCACAGACGCGGAAGCTGTCGACTGCGTCAATGGCAATGGCCGGATGCAGTTCAAGAATTAGCGAGTGCAGCACTTCAGAGGCTTCGGCATGGACATTGGCGCGCGCCCATTCAACGAGGTGCTCAAGCGAAATCGATTTCTCGCCGCTGCTGGAAACTGCTGAGATTGCTGGCGTCTGCATGGCGTCTTGAATGCGCAGCAGTTGGACCGACGTGCACTGCGGTGAGGCGAACACGCCATCATCGGGTCGCGCTCCCTCCGCGAAATGCCGAGCGGCTTTGGCCAGCAAGGCCGAAAATCGGTTGGCCAGCTCGCCCGTCAACACGGGCTCGCGCTGCATGGCGTTGACCCATGCATCTTCATGCACCACGCTCCAACCATTCATCTGTTGCGGATGGTTCGTGGCGTACGCGGCGAGTCCGGTGGCGGCCGAGTTACCCAGGCCAAGAAACCTTCGGTACTCCGGCGCCAGCCGCACGGCCTTGGGATTGCGCACGAGTGCAAGATGATCCACCAGGTCAAACACATACTCGCGCAGCATGAAGCCCGAGCAGAACTGCGCGTGGTAGGGGCGGCGCAGCGGGTGGTCTGCATCGTAGCCATCAAGCGGCAGGGTGCCGAGTTGACCATTGCCGATGAATGCCGTGGTGCGCAGGATGTAGCCCACGGGTGCGAGTTCGTCCAGGTCAGGCTGGCGGCCCTGCGCGAGGCTGTCCACGACATGGTTGAAAATGCGCGTGCTTCGGTTGCCTCGCGCGTAAATGAGTGTGTCGTAGTCTGCGAAGCCGGCGCGCTGCTTGGGCACCTCGCGCCGCAGCAAGGCCTCGCGCTCCGGCGTCCATTCGCCCTGGCACAGCACGCCCATGGCATCCCAGCTCGCGGCATAGTTGCGGTCGGTCTTGCTGTCTTCGGGCAGCATGTCGGATACGAGGAAAAAATGGAACACCCGCCCGCCTCCGGTCAGTTGGTACAGGATCTCGCCTCGCCCGTCCGCATCCAGTTCAAAGCGCAATTTGCTGACACGGTACTGGCCCCGCACCAGTTCACGCATGGCCGCGCGCGGGAAGCTCAGCGCATCGGGCACAACGGCACGTGCCCGTTCCGTGCTCATCATGACCTCCGGCGGCCGGCGGGTAAAAACTGCTGCGGTCATGCGGATGCTCCCTGCGCAAGCCCCAGGTGGCGGATCAATGCTTCGGGGTTTGCCGACATGATGTCGCCGCGCAGACCGGATGACACGCTCTGCAGTTGCACATGCGGCTCGGTCAGGCCCATGTCAAACGGCCAGTCCGATCCGAACAGGACCCGATCGGGGCCAAACGCAGTAGCCACGAGTGCGAGCGTCTCGGCATCGTGCGTGATGCAGTCCACGCAGAAGCGCTTCATGGCAGTTCGCACTTTTTCACCGCCCAGGTAGGTGCCGTCACGGTCCGTGTCCTGGCCGCGCTGCAGCCGCCCGGCCACCGATGCAAAACTGCCACCACCATGCGCCAGACAGATGGTGATGTTGCCGTGCTGCTCCAGAATACCGGACATGGTCAAGTGTGCTGCTGCAATCGCAGTCTCCGTCGGGCCGCCGAGCAGGTTGGGCAACGAGAACCGCGACAGCCGCGGGTCACACGCGCCAGCCGGGTGCAGCATGAGGAAAGCACGCGCCTTGTCCAGCTTTGCCCACAGCGGCGCATAGTCAGGGTCCGACAGCATGCGGCCCCGCTTCGCATCGCCCGCTGGCATGGCGAAGAGGCGTTGGCCCCGCGCAATCGCCTCTTCGGCGGCCTCGACTGCCGCCGCCGGGTGGTACACGGGCAAGTGAAGCATGGGCTTGAGCCGTGCAAAGCCCGCAGTCTTTTCAACCAGCGCAGCATTGAGCAACTTGGCCCATGCAAGCGCCCCTTCTTCATCAAGCTGTTCTCGATACAGCGTTGGCGGCACGGAGACCCAGGCCTCGGCCACGCCATTGCGGTCCATCCAGTCGATCAGCATCGCGGGGTGGTACAGCTCGCGCTTTTTGAGCTGCGCGCCATCGACCACGGCATGGGTTTCAGTCCACTGCACACCGGCCAGGCCCACCACCTGCTCCTGCGTGAGCGGGATCATGTGGGCATGTACGTCAAGCCTGATGGCGGGGATGGCAAGGGGCATGTTCAATTCCTGGTATTTGTAGTGCGCTGCGACGGCTCAGGCCGAGTCCCGATGGACGAGCGAGCGTTCGATCGTGATGACGGGGCTCGGGGACTCTCCCACTGCGCCATCCTCGAAGAAGCGCCGCACATGTTCTGCCGTGGCTTTTGCGTCTGAGCTGAGCGTGGTGAGCGCAGGGCGCAGGTAGGCGCCCATCTCTAAATCGCCAAAGCCGATGATGGCCACGTCACTGGGCACGGACATACCCCGGTCGCTCAGGGCCGCCATCGCACCGGCGGCAATTTCATCACTGCCTGCCTGGATGCCAGTGAAGGCCAGCCCCTTGGCAAGGGCATCCTCCACGGCCGCACGGCCGGCAGCATAGCGGTACTTCCTGTCCCACACCAGTTCCGGGTCGAAGCAGCCTGCAGCCTCCATCGCGGCCTTGTAGCCGCGGAACCGTTCCGTGCCGATGGCCGAGCCCTTCATACGCCCAACGTAGGCGATTCGCCTGCGGCCACTGGCCAGCAGGTATTCCACGGACCGGCACGATGAGGCAGCTTCGTCATAAACAACCGACGGCACAGCGAAACGGGTGAGGTTCTGGCCGATGGAGACCACCATTGTCCCGTTCTTCTGCAACGCCTTGATCATGGGCTGTATGGATGCAGGTACCGTGTCAGACATGGCAATGGCCACACCGCGCATGCTCATGCTCATCGCGCGGCGGAAAAAGTCGTCAAGCCGCAGGTCGCTGTGGCCCTGATTGAAGAGCATCAGGTCCATGCCGACATCTTCCAGTGCCGTCTGCACATGCAGTGTCAGCTCCGAGAAGTGCCGCTGCGCCAGGTCGCCCACCAGCAACGCGACGGTATTGCTGCGGCCCTTGCGCAGGCCCTGCGCCATCGGGTTGGGCCGGTAGCCCAGAGCCTTGATGGCGGCGTGCACTTTTTCGCGCATCACGGGCGCGACAGTCATGTTGCCGTTCTGCACACGCGACACAGTGGCCAGCGACACGCCAGCCTTGCGCGCCACTTCGGTCACGGTGATGGTGGCTTTGCCGGAGACTTTCATGGGTGTGTGCCAGTCAGGCGTCGGGGGACGGTTGTGTGGCCTGCATTGATGGACGAGCCATTGCCTGCGCCCACCACGCGCCAAGCCCCGGGCGCGTGTTGAACAGCAGCTCGGGGCCAAAGCGCAACTCAAGCCAGCCCAGCGCACTGCTTACGGCAATACCTGCCAGGCCGAAAACCGGTTGCCCCGGAATATCATCCTCAAGCGCCTTGTCAATCGCATCCAGCCCGCGCGCCACCTTGGCCATCTCCTGCTCGATGCGCAGCTTGTTCTGCTGCTCCGGCGGGCGTGCCGTTTCGCTGCGGGCGAGTATGGCGGCCTCGACCACGGCGTCAGCCGTCGAAATCAGCGTCAGGTCCTTCCAGCGTTGCGGGCCGGAGGCGGCCAGCAGGCGCCCCTGCCCATGCACCACATTCAGGTATTCCATGATGACGTTGGAGTCCGATAGGCTAAAGCCCTCATCCGTCACCAAAACGGGCACTTTGGCGATGGGGTTGTCGGCCCAGAATGCCCGGTCCTGAGTGCGCAATGCGGTGCTCACAAGCTCGATGGAATCTGCCATGCCCAGCTCATGGGCCACCACGCGGGCCTTTCTTGCAAACGGCGAATTGACGGTGTAACGCAAACGCATGCGGCTCTCCAGTGCTGCGGCCGGCAGCAGGGAATCCTGCTGCTCTTCGTTGGGAGAAAACGTTTTCTGAGAATTTATCGTAGCAGCGAGTTTGGATGTCGTCAACAGGAAATCCCGATGCACCTTCTCACAGGTCTTTCGTGATTTTTGCAAGGTTGCAGGCACGCCTTTATGGGTTGCGGCTCACGGCCGCAATGACAACGCACTGACCTCTAAGCAAAAAACCTATTTACTTGATCAGCTACCTGTGG
>CAJBLW010000406.1 GCA_903953985.1 uncultured Burkholderiales bacterium | reverse complement strand
CTTCCTAAAAAATGCACCTGTGTTAAAGCCAAGTTTGGCGCTGTGATCCTGCTGGCGAATACCCGCTTGGCAGATTCACACCAAGGCCTGCTTCGCGGCCACACGCGCACGCGCCGCGTGCAGTTTTTTGTAGCTGTCGAGCAAGCGCTGATGCCGGTCCAAGCCGTCCAACTGCAAGCTGGTGGGCGTGAGGCCATGAAAGCGCACGCTGCCATCGACCGAGCCAGTGGCGGCGTTCATGCGTTCATCGCCAAACATGCGACGAAAGTTGACGTCGTAATCCGCCAAGACCAGGTCCTCGCTTAGCGTGACTTCCAGCACCACATTCAGGGCTTGGTAAAACAAGCGACGCTCCACCGTGTTGTCGTTGTATTGCAGGAAAGCACCCACCAGTTCGTGGGCCTCTTCCAGCTGCTGCAAAGCCAGGTGAATGAGCAGCTTGAGCTCCATCACCGTCAACTGGCCCCACACCGTGTTGTCGTCAAACTCGATGCCGATCAAGGTGGCGATGTCCAGGTAATCGTCGAGCTCGTTGTTCTCCAACCTGTCCAACAAAGCCTCAAGCGCCTCGTCGTCCAATTTGTGCAGGTTGAGCACATCGGCGCGGAACAAAAGCGCTTTGTTGGTGTTGTCCCAAATCAGGTCGTCGACCGGGTAGACCTCGGAATAGCCGGGCACCAAGATGCGGCAGGCGGTGGCGCCCAGTTGGTCGTGCACCGTCACATAGGCCTCTTTGCCCATGGTCTGCAAGATGCCGAACAGCGTGGCGGCCTCTTGGGCGGTGGCGGTGGCGTCGTCGTGGCCTTGCGCCGAAAAGTCCCATTCCACGAATTCGTGATCGGCCTTGGCGCTGAAAAACCGCCACGACACGATGCCGCTGGAGTCAATGAAGTGCTCCACAAAGTTGTTGGGCTCGGTCACGGCGTTGCTGACGAAAGTGGGCGCGGGCAAGTCGTTCAGGCCCTCAAAACTGCGGCCTTGGAGCAACTCGGTCAGGCTGCGCTCCAGCGCCACCTCCAAGCGCGGGTGTGCGCCAAAGGACGCGAACACGCCGCCCGTGCGCGGGTTCATCAGGGTCACGCACATCACCGGGTACACACCACCCAGCGATGCGTCTTTGACCAAGACCGGAAAGCCCTGCGCTTCCAAAGCCTCAATACCGGCCACGATGCCGGGGTACTTCGCGAGCACGTCCTGCGGCACATCGGGCAAGGCCATTTCGCCTTCCAAGATTTCGCGTTTGACGGCCCGTTCAAAAATTTCTGACAGGCACTGCACCTGCGCTTCGGCCAGCGTGTTGCCCGCGCTCATGCCGTTGCTCACGAACAGGTTTTCCACCAGGTTCGACGGGAAATAGACCACCTCACCATCGGACTGCCGCACATAGGGCAGCGCACAAATGCCGCGCGAGGGGTTGCCCGAGTTGGTGTCGAACAGGTGCGAGGACTTGAGCTCGCCGTCGGGGTTGTAAATGGCCAAGCAATGCTTGTCCAACAAGCCTTTGGGCAGCGCGTCGCGCTTGCCCGGCTGAAACCAACGCTCTCTCGGGTCGTGCACGAAGTCGGACTGCGCGATGTCTTCGCCAAAAAACACGCCCGCATAGAAGTGGTTGTTGTTCAGCCGCTCGATGTATTCACCCAGCGCCGAGGCCAAGGCACTTTCTTTGGTGGAACCCTTGCCGTTGGTGAAGCACATGGGCGAATGCGCGTCGCGGATGTGCAGCGACCAGACGTTGGGCACCAGGTTGCGCCACGACGCGATCTCGATCTTGATGCCCAAATCGGCCAAGACCCGTGTCATGTTGGCAATGGTCTGCTCCAGCGGCAAGTCCTTGCCCGCAATGCGGGTCTGCGCCTGCGCATCAGGGCTCAGGGTGAGCAAGGCCTGCGCGTCGGCGTCCAGGTTGTCCACCGCCTCAACGATGAAGGTGGGTCCCGCTTGAATCGCCTTTTTGACCGTGCAACGATCGATGGACCGCAGAATGCCTTGGCGGTCTTTGTCGGACATGTCGGCCGGCAACTCCACCTGAATCTTGATGGTCTGCAGGTAGCGGTTGTCGGGGTCCACGATGTTGTTTTGCGACAGGCGAATGTGCTCGGTGGAGATGCCGCGCGTCTCGCAATACAGCTTCACAAAATACGCCGCACACAAAGCCGACGAGGCCAAAAAATAATCGAACGGCCCCGGCGCTGAGCCATCACCTTTGTAGCGGATGGGCTGATCGGCCAGCACGGTGAAGTCGTCAAACTTGGCCTCTAGGCGCAGTTTGTCGAGAAAATTGACTTTGATTTCCATGCAGCAGTTCCAAAAAAAATGCGCCCACAGTAGGGCGACTGGTGTGTGTCATTGAACGGCTAAGGCCGCAGACCTAGCGCAAGCGCAGGGGCGTCAGCTCCATAGTTTTTTGACCCGAGCGTCACGCCCGCAACTCAATCGGTAGTAGTTGTAGCGCAGTTCGTTCTTCTTGTAGTAATCCTGGTGGTAGTCCTCGGCCATGTGGAACGCAGAACTTGGTGCCAGTTCGGTGTGAATGGTGGTGAAGCGGCCGCTGCTGATCAGGGCGGCACGGCTGGACTCGGCGATGGTGCGTTCCGTTTCATTTTGCCAATAGATGCCGCTGCGGTAATGGGAGCCCACGTCACAAAACTGCTGGTCTTTGACAGTCGGGTCGATGTGCCGCCAAAAGTAGTCGACCAATTGCGCGTAACTCACTTGGCTGGGGTCGTACAGCACCCTTACCGCCTCGGTATGGCCCGTGTTCCCGGCACTGACTTGCGCGTAAGTGGGATTGGGCGTTTTGCCGGCGGTGTAGCCCGACTCAACAGCCAAAACTCCGGTCATTTTTTCAAAGTCTGCCTCGATGCACCAGAAACAGCCACCGGCAAACAAGGCGTAAGCCATGGGCTTGCCGTTGACCATGGGTGCAGCCTCCACCTCGGTGGGTGTGGCCAGGGCAGCAGGCGCTTGACCAGCGCTGGACGTCAGGCTGGGCGAGCAAGCGGCCAACAAAAGCGCGACAGCGGTCAGAGCCATGGCGAACCAACGCAGGGGCCTCAAAACGGGTGGCTTGTTCATGGTCATGTCCTCAAAGCGGGAAGCGTTTGGCCTTCTGGCACAAACGCCAAGGCCACACCGTTGTTGCAAAACCGCTTGCCCGTGGGCTTGGGTCCGTCATCGAACACATGACCGTGGTGCCCGCCACAGCGCGAGCAGTGGTATTCGGTGCGCGGGTAAATGAGCTTGAAATCGGTGGTGGTGCCCAAAGCATTGGGCAAGCCTTGGAAAAAGCTGGGCCAACCCGTGCCGCTCTCGTATTTGTGTGCCGCGCTGAACAAGGGCAAGTTGCAAGCCACACACACAAAGGTGCCAGGCCGCTTCTCGGCATTCAGCGGGCTGCTGCCAGGGCGCTCGGTGCCATGTTCAAACAGCACCTCATACGCACTCGGCGAAACCAACTTGCGCCACTCGGCTTTGGTTTTCTTGAGAGGAAAGTTGGCCGCTGCCGCGCTCATGGGCACCGTGGCGCTGGCCAACCAGGCCCAAAAAAGTTGGAATATGTTGCGTCGCTTCATGGGAATACCTTGTTGGTGGATGAAACACGGGGCTTCATGACTCGATTCGTGCAGAAATGGCGAAAAGTTACAGCGCCATCCGACTTATGAACTGAATTGTCCTGTTTTTACGCCGCATGCGCTGATGCCTGAGCGCGGCGAATGGCCGCACCCATTAAATGCAAACCTATTCATCGCATGGTCATGCACACCTTCAAGAAGGCATCCACGGCCGGTGTCGGGGTACGGGATACCGAAGTCATCAGGCAAATGGTT
>CAJBLW010000405.1 GCA_903953985.1 uncultured Burkholderiales bacterium | reverse complement strand
GCTCAGGTTGAAGGTCTGCCCCGTGCGCACCTCGTGTATGCCTTGCAGCACTTTGTCGGGCGTCAAGAGGTTCATGCGACCGCATTGGTCGTCGGGGCCAAAGTCGCCCCAGTTGGCGCCTGGGGGGCGGTGTTTCCAGCGAAGGGATGAAGACATGCGTGACTCCTGTGATGAGCGCCCAAGCGCAAGACGCGTGCTTTCCATCTTGGGCGCTGGGTGGCTGCGGATGTGTCACCGAGCTGACTGATCGACCAAGAAACCAACCACTGCCAGCCGCGTCTTCAGGAGATCATTTCGGGCTAGGGCCCTGAAACTCGCGCCACAGCAAATACAGGCCGCTGGCCACCACGACCAAGGCGCCGAGCACCACGGCCAGGTCTGGTACCTGGCCAAACACCAGCCAGCCCAACACGGTCATGTAAATGATTTGCTGGTACAAAAACGGCCCCAGCACCGCCGCTGTCGCATAGCGGTGCGCCAGTGCCACAAAGTAGTGGCCAATGCCGCCGCACAGACCGGCCAGCGCCATCACGAACCACTCGATCAGCGTGGCCGGGTGTTGCCATTGCCACAGCGCCACGGGCGTCAGCACCAAGGTGGCCACCACCGCCGAGGTCAGTTGCGTGGTGGCCGGGTTTTCACTGCTGGCCAGGTAGCGCGTCATCATGTTGAACAGGGCGTACAAAATGGCGTTGAGCGCTGACAGCAAGATCGCCGGGTGAAAGCCTTGACTGCCAGGACGGATGATGACCAACACGCCCGCAAAGCCCACCGCAATCGCCAGCCAGCGCTTGGCGTCCAGCCGCTCGCCCAGCCACCAGGCGGACAGCAGAGCGATCAAAATCGGGACGGAAAATTGCATGGCTCCGGTTTCGGCCAACTGCAAATATTGCAAGGCCCAGAAATTCAGCGCGGTCATGGACGCCAGCATGAAGCCGCGCAGCAACTGCAAACGGGGGTGCCGCCAGCGCAGCAAATCGCCTTTAACCGACGGCGCAAACACCGCGATGGAAAAAAGTGAATGCGTGAGAAAGCGCATCCACACCACTTGCATCACCGGCAGGGTGATCACCAGCCACTTGGCCGAGGCGTCGAGCACCGCAAACATCAAGGTGGTGACCGTCACCAGCGCAATGCCGATGCGGCGGTGCCGGGCGCTGTCGCTGAAAAGCTGGCTCATGTACGGGGTGAGATGGCGCCGGGCTCAGCGCTTGGGCGGGGTCTCCAGACCGCCTGTGTAAAAGCGGTTGAAGGTGGGCGAGATGATCAACTCGTTGATGCAGGTCCGCCCAGGCATCTGCGCCACAAACAAGATGGCCTGGCCCATGTCTTCGGCTTGAACCATCAATTCACGCTGCTCAGCTGAGGGCGGGACGGGCCGTTTGTCCAGGATGGGCGTGGCCACTTCGCCGGGCAAGAGTGAGGTGGCGCGGATGCCGTGCGTGCACTCTTCCATGTTGACGGACTCGGTCAGGGCCAGCACGGCGCGTTTGGTGGCGTTGTAAGCCGGGCCAGTCAGCTTGGACACATACAGACCCGCCCACGAGGATACGTTGATGATCAAGCCGCCTTGCTGTTGGCGCATGGCGGGCAGGACCGCGTGCACGCAATAAAACAGGCCCGACAGGTTAATGGCCACCACATCGTCCCAGGCTTCGGGGGTGACCACATCGAAATTGCGTTGCGTGGCATTGGTGCCTGCGCTGGTCACCAGGATGTCGATGCGCCCATGTTTGTCCAGAATCTGCTGCGCCGCCGCCTTGACGGCGTGTTTGTCAGCCACATCCAGCAGCAAGGCCTCGGCACTGCCCAGGGCCTGCAGCGAGGCCAAAGCGCTGGCGTTGGTTGCAGCGTTGCGACCCGAAATCACCACATGGGCGCCGGCCTTGGCCAAGGCCATGGCGCCAGCCAAACCGATGCCGCTGCCCCCGCCGGTGATCCAGGCGATTTGGCCTTTGAGGGATGGGGTCATGGAGGGCTCCTGTTGAAGTGTTTGAGGTGGTTTGGCCGAGTGGGCCGATGGGGCCGGAGAGCAGTATGGGCCTGAAGTGCCTGTATTTAAGCAGCCTTTGCGCGCTGGCCTGCTGCTCATGTGACAACCATTTAGCAGTTAAGCAGGTCGGCAAGATAAGTTGTTCAGAATATGAACGCCATAACGCACAGCTTGTCTGGGTTGAGGGGTGCATACGGTTTGCGTATGATCCTCACTCTGAATGGATGGACAGACTATGAGTAACTTTGCAGCCCAGTTGAAAACCGAAATTGCACGCATCGCCAAAAAAGAAACGCGCGCGCAAGCGATGGTTCTGAAAAAAGCCCAAGCCACGCACCGCGCCGAGATCGCCGATCTCAAAAGACGCATCGCCAGCCTGGAAGCCGTGGTGCGCCGCTTGGCCAAATCCTCCGCCCGCCCCAGCACACCCCCCAAGGAAGAAGATGAGCCCCAAGGATTGCGCTTTAGGGCCGATGGCTTTGCGTCCTTGCGCAAAAAATTCGGTGTGTCGGCCACCCAGATGGCCCTGTTGCTGGGCGTGTCCAACCAGTCGGTCTACCACTGGGAGACGGGTAAGTCCAAGCCCCGCGCGGCACAGCTTCAGGCCATCGCGGCCGTTCGCAAGCTGGGTAAAAAAGAGGTAGCACAGCGCTTGGCGGCGCACGCACAGGAACCTGCTGCGAAATAAGAGACTTAGTGGGCCAGGGGGGCCGAAGTTCAGCAGTGCGTTTGGCGGTCTGCGTTCACTTTCTGACCCTGAACTGCGCCCGCTGTCAGTGACGCCCTTCGTTTTGGTTGTAGCGCATGATGCGCCCGTGACGGCCTTCTTTGTCGCGCTCGATGTCGTAGCAGTCACCTGCAGGGCCCGTGCGCCGTGCCAGCAAGGGCGATAACAGGGCATGGTCTTGGGCGTCCAGGCGCAAGGCTTCAATGCGGTGCGTGGCTGGCAGGTGGCGCGTTGAGGTGAAGCCCATGATGGCGCTGCCCACTTGGGGGCGGTCAATCACCCAGCGCGTGGCCACATCACCCAAGCCCACGCCATGGCGCATGGCGATGGTCTGCAAGGCTTGCAGCAGTTCCTGAAACAGGTCCCAGCCGCCAAAATCTTCGATGATCAGTTTGTACTTGGTGTGTGAGCGG
>CAJBLW010000404.1 GCA_903953985.1 uncultured Burkholderiales bacterium | reverse complement strand
CGGCCAAACCGCCGGTAGCCTGAAGGTGCGGGTCGTCAAACAACTCTTCGGGTTTGACGATGGGCGCAAAGGGCAGCCCGGCTTTTTCGAAAATCGCGGTCAACTCGGCGGCAGTGAAGACTTCCAGACGGCGGCGCAGATTGGGCAACAACTCGGCACGCAGCGACACGCGGGCGTTATTGTCAAAGTAGCGCGCATCGGCTTTCAGGTCGGCGAAACCCAGCACATCGCAGAAGGTGGACCACTGCGCATCGCTCACCGCCGCCAAAAAGATCTGCTCGCCGTTCTTGACGGTGAACACGTCGTACACCGCCCAGGCCGAGATGCGGTTAGGCATGGGCTCGGCCGCCTTGCCGGTCACGGCGTACTGCATCATGTGCTGCCCCACCAAAAACACGTTGTTCTCAAACAGCGCCGATTGGATCTCTTGCCCGCGCCCGGTGATGCCACGTTGGATGAGTGCGCCCAGCACACCGATGGCGCCAAACATGCCGCCCATGATGTCGTTCACGCTGGTGCCTGCGCGCTGCGGGTCGCCGGGGCGGCCCGTCATGTAGGCCAGGCCCCCCATCATCTGCACCACCTCGTCAAGCGCTGTGCGGTGTTCGTAAGGGCCTGGCAAAAAGCCTTTGAGGCTGGCGTAAATGATCTTGGGGTTGCTGGCCGACAGGCTGGCGTAGTCGAGGCCGTACTTGGCCATGGAGCCGGGCTTGAAATTCTCTGCCACCACGTCGGCCGTGGCGCACAGGCGGCGCGCCATTTCGGCGCCCTCGAGGCTTTGCAGGTTGATCTTGATGCTCTTTTTGTTGCGGTTGAACATAGGGAAAAAGCCCGCGCCCGAACCCAACAAGTGCCGTGTGCGGTCGCCCTCGATGGGCTCGACCTTGATCACCTCGGCACCCATGTCGGCCAACACCATGCCGCAAGTCGGGCCCATGACCATGTGGGTGAACTCGACGACGCGCAGGCCTTCGAGTGGGAGTTTCTTATCGGTCGTGTTCATGCCGTCATTTCTTCAGTGCGCAGGGTCTTGGGCAACCCCGCCTGCGCGATCGAACCATGGAGGCATTCGCCTGCGAGCCACTGGGCCACTTGGGTGCGCAAAGCCACGAGCTGACCGAAATCGATGCCGGTGTCGATGCCCATGCTGGTCATCAAATAAGTCAGGTCTTCGGTGGCCACATTGCCGCTGGCCCCGGGCGCATGCGGACAGCCGCCAATGCCCGCCAGACAGGCATCGAAACGGGTTTCACCCGCTTGCAATGCGGCCATGACATTGGCCAACCCCAAGCCGCGTGTGTCGTGGAAATGACCGCAACCCAGCGTGTCGCCCGCCACCTCGCGGGCTTTGGCAAACAGCTCGCCCACCTGACGCGGATCGGCGTATCCCACCGTGTCAGCCAGGCCCACGCGGTCCACGCCCAGCACCCGCACAGCTTTGAGCAAACGCAGTACCTCATCCACCTCAACCCGGCCCTGAAGCGTGCAACCGAACGCGGTGCTCAACCCGACTTCGATGCGGATGGCGGAACCCCGTGCCCGTCGAGCCTCCACCATGGCCCCGATCTCGGCCACCACGTCATCCGGCGCTTTGCGCAAGTTGGCCAGACTGTGCGCGTGGCTGGCCGACAGCGGCAGCAGCATCCAGTCGGCACCGCTGTCCATGGCGCGTTCGGCCCCCTTCAGGTTGGGCACCAGCACCGACACGACCAGGCCCGGCAGGGATTTTGCAAACGCCACCAGCTCGGCGGTATCGGCCAGTTGGGGCAGCAGTTTGGGCGGCACGAAAGATCCCACCTCGATTTCGCGGATACCCGCTTCGTAAGCGCCCTGAATCCACTGCAGTTTTTGAGCGGTGGGCAGGGTGCGGGCAATGCTTTGCAGCCCGTCGCGCAGGCCCACCTCGCGGACTGTCACGCGTTCGGGCCAATGAAAAACCGTCATGTCCAATGTCCTTTAAAGGGGGTTCGAGGAGTTTAATGGCTAGCATCGCTCATAGAATTCAGG
>CAJBLW010000403.1 GCA_903953985.1 uncultured Burkholderiales bacterium | reverse complement strand
AGTCCCATGCAATATCGAAAGAGCTTGGGACTTACGGCATAAACCAGTCCAAGAATTTAGCTGCACCCCCCCTGGGATGCAGCTTCAACAGCCTATGCGAAATAAAGCAACCATCATTTACAGCATTAACTTTTGCCATCACCAAACGACACGTCCGATAGATATCAAGCCGCTTCTTTGTAAAAGAAGCCGCCATGCACGTTGCGCGGGGCCAGCGGGCTGACCGCCTTGCTGATCGCGCCAATGTGCTCGGGCGTGGTGCCGCAGCAGCCACCCACAATGTTGACCAGGCCTTCGGCCGCAAACTCATGCAGAAGGCGGCTGGTCACGTCGGGGGTTTCGTCAAAGCCAGTGTCGCTCATGGGGTTGGGCAGGCCGGCATTGGGGTAGCAGCTGATGAAGGTGTCCCCCGCGACCTTGTTGAGCTCTTGAATATAGGGGCGCATCAGCGTAGCCCCCAAGGCGCAGTTCAGGCCAATGGCCAGGGGCTGGGCGTGGCGCACGCTGTGCCAGAAAGCGGTCACGGTCTGGCCGCTCAAGATGCGGCCCGAAGCGTCGGTCACGGTGCCGCTGATGATCAGGGGCAGGCGCTCGCCACTGGCCTCAAAGAATTCTTCGATGGCAAACAGCGCGGCCTTGGCGTTGAGTGTGTCAAAAATCGTTTCGACCAGCAGCACGTCAGAGCCGCCTTCCACCAAGGCTTCGACTTGTTCGTAATAGGCGGCGCGCAGCTCTTCAAAGGTGACGTTGCGGGCGCCGGCGTCGTTCACGTCGGGGCTGATGCTGGCGGTCTTGGGCGTGGGGCCCAATGCGCCGACCACAAAGCGCGGCTTGTCTGGGGTAGAGAATTTGTCGCAGGCGGCGCGGGCCAATTGGGCGGACTGCAGGTTCATCTCGCGGGCCAAGTGCTGCATGTCGTAGTCGGCCTGGGCCACAGTAGTCGCGCCAAAGGTGTTGGTTTCGATCAGGTCGGCCCCGGCGGCCAAATAGCCTTCGTGGATGTCGCGGATCACATCGGGGCGAGTCAGGCTCAGCAGCTCGTTGTTGCCCTTGACGTCTTTGGGGAAGTCCTTGAAGCGCTCGCCCCGGTAGTCGGCCTCGGACAGTTTGAAGCGCTGGATCATGGTGCCCATGGCCCCGTCAAGGATGGCGATGCGGGTTTTGAGGATGTCGGGCAGCGCTTGGGCGCGGGTGTAGGTCAGAGGTTTCATGCCCCTATTGTAAAAACCTCTGAACGCCCTTCATTTTCAGGCTGGTAAAGCTTGCGCCTCTGGCGAGGTTTGTACCTCTTGGGTGGTGGCCCGCCGCAATTCACGGCGCTCACTCAAATCAAAGTAACGACCACGGTGCACGGTGGCGGTGTTGTCCCACATCACCAAGTCACCCACTTGCCATGGGTGGGAATAGACAAAGTCCCGCTGTGTGGCGTGCTCTAGCAAGTCCATGACCAACAATCGACTTTCGGCCAAGACCATGCCCTGGATTTCACGGATGTGCGCGCCAACAAACAGGATTTTTCGCCCTGTGCGTGGATCGGTCTGAACCAGGGGCCACACCACGGGTGGAAACATGGCGATTTGTTCCGGCGTGTACTGCGTATCGCCCAATATGAAACGCGAATGCAGGGCCGAATGTACCGCGTTCAATCCGGCCACCTGGGCTTGTCGCCAGTCGGGTAGAGCGTCGTAGGCCATGCGCAAATCGGCAAACTCGGTCTCCCCCCCAAATGCGGGCACCACCGAAGCCGACAGCATGGAGTACTTGGCACGGGGCTTCTGGAAAGAGCTGTCGCTGTGCCAGAGCTGATT
>CAJBLW010000402.1 GCA_903953985.1 uncultured Burkholderiales bacterium | reverse complement strand
TCATCGCCAATACCGAAAGTCTGCAAATACTCGACCGTATCCAAGCCGAAGCTCGTTTCGGTGCATCGTTGCTGAGGCTGGACAGCGCCGCCGCTTTGGCGATGGTGCCCATCTTGCGCGCAGAAGCGGCAGCAGGCGCGTTACTCGACCCGTCGGGCCGCGATATCGACGTTGCCGCGCTGCTGCAAGCTTACCTGCGAGTCGCTCGGCACAGCGGCGCGCGTCTGATCATGGGCGCGGCCGAACTCGACATTCGCCGGGAGGGCGGTCTGTGGCATGTGCAATCACGCGTGGGTACTTTCCGTGCACCACTGCTTGTGAATGCTACGGGCGCTTGGGCCGATCAGGTGGCTGCGATGGTAGGCGCAAAGGCCATTGGCCTAAAACCGATGCGCCGAACAGCGTTGACCGTTGCGGCGCCAGTCGGCTGCGACGTTCGCCGTTGGCCCGCCGTGATCGATGCCCACGAGTCCTTCTACTTCAAGCCCGAAACTGGCCAGTTACTACTGTCGCCTGCCAATGAAGACCTGATGGATCCCTGCGACGCGATGCCTGAGGAACTTGACGTGGCGATTGCAGTAGACCGTTTCGAGCGCGCCACAACGATGCGCGTTCAACGGGTGGTTCACCGTTGGGCGGGGCTAAGGAGCTTCGTTGCCGACCGCACGCCCGTTGTTGGATTCGATCCAAGCGTTGAGGGCTTCTTCTGGCTGGCCGCGCAAGGTGGCTATGGGATCCAGGCTGCGCCGGCTCTGGCCCGAACAGCAGTTGCTTTAATCACTGGGCGGGCATTGCCCCCCGACATCCAAGCCGAGGGTGTGGCGGTCAAGGCTTTGGACCCTGCGCGGCTGGCGCTAGGCCCCGAGATGACGCATGCGTGGCCAGGAGTTCAGTGATGCGCATTTTCATAGCTGCCTTGGCCACAGAGACCAACACCTTCGCCCCCTTTCCGACAGGGTTGGGCTCTTTCACCGAATTTGGATTGGTGCGCGACGCGGCCAGCAAGGTCAACAGCCCTAGCGCAGAGATCATGGTCACTTTCTGCGGACTCGCACGATCTGCGGGCGACGATGTCGTGGAAAGCCTCTGCGCCTTTTCCCAGCCGTCCGGCAAGACGGTCCGCATTGTGTATGAGCAGCTTCGTGACCGCATCCTCGATGATCTGCGCGACGCCATGACGAAGGCACCGGTGGACATTGTGTTGCTTGCCTTGCACGGTGCGATGGTGGCCGAAGGCTGCGACGACTGCGAAGGCGACTTGCTGATCCGTATCCGAGAGCTGTTCCCGCAGGTCGTCATCGGCGTCGAACTCGACTTGCACTGCCACTTGAGCGCGACCATGCTGAGCCAAGCCGATATCGTCATCGCCTACAAGGAGTATCCCCACATCGACATGCGCGAGCGTGCTGCAGAATTATTGGACCTTTGCCGTCGCACGGCGATGGGCCATATTCGGCCAGTGGCCGCCCTGGTCGACACCCGAATGATCGGAACCTACCCAACTTTCAGGGAGCCGATGAAGGGCATCGTCACTGAACTGCTTGCTTTGGAATCGCTGCCCGGCGTGCTGTCGGCCAGCATTGCGCACGGATTCCCATTTGCCGATGTGGCCGACGTCGGCACCCGTGTACTGGTGATTACCGACGGTCAGCCCGATGTGGCCGTGACTGCTGCAAAGACCATGGCGCGACGCCTTTACGTTGCTAGGCACGCCCTGCGGCCGAACATGCCAGACATCGAGACCTCTCTGGTCAGGGCTGCCGACTTGCCAGGCTGTACCGTGCTGGCCGACTATGCCGACAACCCAGGTGGCGGCGCCGCCGGCGACAGCACCTATTTCCTTCGCACGCTTTTGACTCGCGATGCCCAAAACGTCGCCATAGGCTGCTTCTGGGATCCGATGGTGGCTAGTGTGTGCGAGCAGGCTGGTGTAGGCGCCATGCTGCCAGTTCGTTTGGGCGGCAAGAGTGGCCCAGCATCGGGAGAACCCATCGACCTGCATGTGGAGGTCATGGCCATCCAACCTCAGCACAGCCAAGCCGCCTTAGGCGTGCGGCGCTCTTTGGGGCTGTCGGTATGGTTGCGCGCTAGGCAAGGAACCGGCTGCATCGATATCGTGGTGATATCGATCCGCGCGCAGACCTTTGATCCCGATGCCTTCACAGGGCTGGGCATCGAGCTGTCGTCCAAGCGCCTCGTC
>CAJBLW010000401.1 GCA_903953985.1 uncultured Burkholderiales bacterium | reverse complement strand
TGCTGGCCCAGGCGCATGGCGGTTTTGGAGACACTGCGTTCGGTGAGCAAGGTGTGAAGGGTGCGAATGAGTTGAAGGTCGATCTTGTCGAAAAAATGCGGCTGCTTCATATCGAAATCCAGATGATCGTTATGGCTGGGCGCAGGCTATTTTCAGGGTTAACCCCGAAAATTTTGAATGCCGTACGTGCTAGTGAATCGATCACACCCATGCTTTTGTCTCTGAGTTTTCTCGGTGCTGGTCTGCCCCGTGGTCAAACCGGAGCTTTGATGGATTGCAGGCGAATGTAACACCAGCGATTGTCACGAATCCAAAGTTAAAAATGGGCTTGACTGCTTGCCATCGAATAGCCTTGGCTTGACGCGATGCGCTAAAGATTCAGGCCAGCGCGACGATCCTTGCCAAAAAAATACTGACTGACCCGTCGCACGCGTCAACAGAGTTGCTCCTATGATCTGCCGCATGACCGAAGACATTGACATCATCCACTCCCCGCTGACGCAGACCTACAGCGCTGACGGCCACAGCTTGCGCATCCAGATCTACCGCAGCCTCGACAGCCTGTGGTTACTTGAAGTGGTCGACGAAAGTGGCACCTCCACCGTGTGGGATGACCTGTTTGAAACGGACAAGCAAGCGCTGGACGAAGCCTTCATGGCCATTGAGTCCGAAGGCATTGGCAGCTTCATCAGCAAGGCCCACAAGGAGGCCAAAGCCGCAGAACCGGCG
The DNA here is from genome assembly GCA_903953985.1 of uncultured Burkholderiales bacterium. Taxonomy (GTDB): domain Bacteria; phylum Pseudomonadota; class Gammaproteobacteria; order Burkholderiales; family Burkholderiaceae_C; genus Limnohabitans_A. The sequence goes on along the minus strand of CAJBLW010000401.1, from coordinate 5,370 downwards.
TTGCTGAAAGCACTGGCACAGGGAAAAACTCAACCCTCAGCCCAAGAAGTTCAGGACATGATGGCGCCACTGTCCGACGCGGAGCTTGCAGAACTCGATCGGTTCTTGCTTTGTGGCGTGAACAACGATGAAGCCATGACGCTGGACAGACTGGACGGGTATTTGCATGCTCTGGCCATCGGGCCGCAAACCATCATGCCCAGTCAGTGGCTGCCCAAGGTCTGGGGCGAGGACAGCGCCATGATGCCGCCCATGGACAAACTGGAGCAACTCAACCACATCATGGGCTTGCTCATGCGGCACTACAACGGCATCATTTCTGGCTTTGAGCAAAAGCCACCGTTTGTGGTGCCCTATTGGGGCATCCGCAAATACGAGACAGGCGTGTTCGAGGACGCGGAAGGCTGGGCCTGCGGTTTTACCGAGGGTGTGGCGCTGAACCGCGCCGCATGGAAGCCCTTGTTCGACACCCCGCAAGGCCAGCAGTGGTACTGGCCCATTGGCTTGCTGGGTGAAGACGCGTTTTCTGCCGACCAGGACGAGCTGACCAGAACACCCGAGCTGAGGCAAGAACTGACCCATGAGATTGAAGACAGCTTGGTGAACATCCACGCCTTTTGGCTGCCGCTGCGCCAGGCCATATACGAGCGCGAAACGTCCCAACGATTGCGCACCAAGGTCGGCCGCAACGAGCCCTGCCCTTGCGGCAGTGGCAAGAAGTTCAAAAAATGTTGTGGCTCAGCGGCTGAGTTGCATTGACCGTTTTTCGCAGACACAAAAACCAGCTTGACCCAGACCAAATTCAGGGATAAATTTAGCCTCACTCAAGGAAACACCATGCAAGCCCGCGAACACATTCGGTCCATCTCATACCTCAAAAGCCACGCCGCGCAAATATCCGAAGATGTGGCGGCCAACGGTGCGCCTTACATCATCACGCAAAACGGCGAAGCGGCGATGGTGATTGAAGGCGTGCGGCAATACCAGGACAAAGAAGACCTGATCGCCCTGCTCAAGCTGCTGGCCTTGGCCGAAAAAGACCGGCAAGCTGGACTGGGCCTGTCGGTGCAAGAGGCTCGCGCCCAACTGGCTCAGCGTCGGCAGCCAGCCAAACCCCAAGCATGACCATCGTCATCCTGCCCGATGCGCAGGCCGACCTGCTCGACTTGCAAGACTACATGCTGGATCGCTGGACGCCTGAACTGTGGGCTGCGGCTGAAGACGACATCTTTGCCCAATTGGCGCGTGTGGACTCGGGCTTGATCACCGGCCCAGTGGTCCCCCTGCTGGGCAGCGTGGGCATCACGGACTACCGAACCGTGCTGTCCTCACACCACCGACTGCTGTACCGGCAAGTGGACGGCCACACCTATGTGTATGCGGTGTCCGGGCAAGCGCAAGATTTTCAGGCTTTGTTGTTGCGGCGTTTGTTCAGGCGGTAACTTCAGTCGAACAGTTCAGTGGTTCAGACGCGCATCGCGATACAAGCGCCACAAACCATGCTTGCAGTCTCCCATATGGGGTATCTCAAATTTTGCATATTACCCATGGGGCTTTGGACTAGCATGAAGCACGCCCTGAATGATGCCCATGAACCCAACTCTTCACCCTGTTACCGAAGCCCCCCTGCGCTTTTGGCACCGCGATGCGGTGGTCGAGCGCCATCACGTTCCCCCAGACCGCACCCTGCTCGACCTGCTGCGAGAGGACCTGCGCCTGACCGCCACCAAAGAGGGCTGCGCTGCGGGCGACTGCGGGGCTTGCACCGTGGTGGTGGCCGAAGCCGTGAACGGGCGTTTGTTGTACCGTGCCGTCAACAGCTGCATCAAACCTGCGCACGCCGTCGACGGCATGGCGCTGTGGACCGCTGCCGACTTGGCTCGGCCTGACGGCACGCTGCACCCGGTGCAGCAAGCCATGGTCGAGTGCCACGGCTCGCAATGCGGCTTTTGCACACCAGGTTTTGTGATGAGCCTGTTTGCGCTCTACCAACGCACCGTGGCGCAAGGCCAGGCCGTGGACAGCCACCGCGCCCATGAGGCTTTGTCGGGCAACCTGTGCCGCTGCACCGGCTACCGGCCCATCGTGCAAGCCGCGTGCAGCCTGCAGGCCGATGCCGAGCAGGCCATGGATCAACAAGCCATCGTGGCGGCGCTGCACCAAATGGCAGCCACCGAAAAAAACGGCGGCAACTACCTGCGACCCAGCACCCTGCCGGCTTTGCTGCAAGCCCGCGCCCAGCACGCCCAAGCGCAGCTGATCGCCGGGGCCACCGACGCCGGGCTGTGGATCACCCAGGGCCTGCGGCGCATGCCACAGATCATTGACCTGACCCGCGTGGCCGAGTTGCGCCGCGTAGAGCATTTCCCGCAGCACATCGCCATCGGTGCGGCTGTCAACCTGCAAGAAGCATTTGAAGCGCTGGCCGCAGACCGGCCGGTGATCGCGCCCTTTGGCGAACGCTTTGCGGGCTGGCCGGTGCGCCAGTCGGGCACGCTGGGCGGCAACGTGGCCAACGGCTCGCCGATCGGCGACAGCATGCCGCTGTTGATCGCGCTGGCCGCACAGGTGGTGCTGATGGCTTGGAGAAAAGGGCGAGCTGTGCACCGCCATGTGCCACTGGACCAGTTCTACACCGGCTACCGAAAAAGCCTGCTGGCCCCCGACGAGGTGCTGGCCTGGGTGGTAGTGCCTCGCCCTGCCCCCTGCGAATGGCTGGGCGCGTACAAGGTGTCCAAGCGGCAGGAAGACGACATCTCGGCCGTGTGCCTGGCGGTGCAGCTGCATCTTGAAGGTGGGCGCATCACCGCCGCACGCATTGGCGCAGGGGGTGTGGCCGCCACGCCCGCGCGTGCCATGAAGACCGAGGCCGCGCTGATCGGTCAGCCTTGGAACGAAGCCACTTTGCAAGCTGCGCAGACCGCCATCGCGAATGAGTTTTCACCGCTCAGCGATTTGCGCGCCAGCGCCGATTACCGCCGCCAGATTTTGGGCCAGTTGCTGCGCCGCGCCTGGCTGGAGAGCACCGGGCACCGCACGGTTCGCTTGGAGGACCTCGCATGAACACGAATGTCCCAACGGACAGCACCCACCGCTTCCACGAAAGCGCCACCGCGCAGGTGCAAGGCCGCGCCAGCTACATCGACGACCTGCCGCTGGTCGAGGGCACGCTGCACGCCGCGCCGCTGAAGAGCCCTTTGGCCAACGCGCAACTGATCGCCATGGACTTGGAGGCGGTGCTGGCCGCGCCCGGTGTGGTGGGCACGGTCACCGCACAAGACATCCCCGGCGACCCGCTGCTGGCCACCTTTGTGCACGACGAGCCCATTTTTGCCGGGCCGCAGCTCATGCACCTGGGCCAGGTCATGGGCTTGGTGCTGGGCCACAGCCACACCCAAGCGCGCCAAGCCGCTCGGCACATGCGGCTGCAAACCACCCAAGAGCCGCCCCTGTTGCACGCCCGCGAGGCCCTGCAAGCGGGCAGCTTTGTGCTGCCCAAAGTCACGGTGCAGCGCGGCGATGCAGCGCAAGCGTTGGCACAAGCGCCGCACCGCCTGGAAGGCACGCTGGAAATCGGCGGTCAAGAACACTTTTATTTGGAAAGCCAGATCGCTTATGCGATTCCGCAAGACAACGGCCACTGGCTGATCCACAGCGGCACGCAGCACCCCGGTGAGGTGCAGCACTGGGTGGCGCATGCGCTGCACATCCCGCTGTCGCAAGTGCGCGTGGTGTGTCGGCGCATGGGCGGCGGCTTTGGCGGCAAAGAAACGCAGGCCGGGCATTTGGCCGTGTGGGCCGCGCTGGCCGCGCACAAGTTTGGCCGACCGGTCAAGATGCGGCTGGACCGGGGTGACGACATCCTGATCACCGGCAAACGCCACCCCTTCAGCCACGACTGGCAGGTGGGCTTTGATCCACGTGGCCGCGTGTTGGGGCTCGACTCGGTGCAACTGGTCCATTGCGGCCACAGCGCCGACCTGAGCGGCCCGGTGGCCGACCGCGCGATCTTCCACACCGACAACGCTTACTTTTTGAGCGACCTTCACATCACCTCGCACCGCTGCAAAACCCACACCCAAAGCCACACCGCGTTTCGCGGCTTTGGCGGGCCACAGGGCGTGCTGCTGATCGAGACCGTCATGAGCGACATCGCAAGGCACTTGGGGCTGGACGCGCTCGATGTGCGACTGGCCAACCTGTACGGTGTGGGGGAGCGCGACACCACACCTTACGGCATGAAGGTCGAAGACAACATCCTGCACCCGCTGATGACGCAACTGGCCGAGCGCTGCGACTACCGCGCACGCCGCCGCACCATCAGCGACTGGAACGCCCAGCACAGCGTGCTCAAGAAAGGCCTGGCCCTCACGCCGGTCAAGTTCGGCATCAGCTTCACCGCCACGCAGTTCAACCAAGCGGGTGCGGTGGTCTCGGTTTACACCGATGGCAGCGTGCGCGTGAACCACAGCGGCACCGAAATGGGCCAGGGCCTGCACACCAAGGTCTGTGGCTTGGTGGCCCACGTCTTGGGCTTGCCCGCCGCCCAAGTGCAAGCCAGCGCCAGCGACACCGACCAAGTGGCCAACGCCAGCGCCACGGCGGCTTCGAGCGGCACAGACCTGAACGGCCGCGCCGCCGAAAACGCCGCGCTGCAGGTGCGCCACAACATCGCCACCTGCATCGCCAAGCTTGACGCCTGCAGCGTCGAGGCCGTGCGTTTTGAAGGCGGCCAAGTTATCACACCCCCGCGCCAACGCAGCTTCACCGAGGCCGTGCAATACGCCTATGGCCAGCGCGTGCAGTTGTGGAGCGACGGCTTTTACGCCACGCCCAAAATCCATTACGACCGCACCACTCTGACCGGCCGACCGTTTTATTACTTCGCCTACGGCGCGGCCTGCAGCGAAGTGGCCATCGACACGCTCACCGGCGAATACCGCGTCTTGCGCACAGACATCCTGCACGACGTGGGCCATTCGCTGCACCCCGAAATCGACATCGGCCAAATCGAAGGCGGCTTCGCGCAAGGCCTGGGTTGGCTCACCACCGAAGAGTTGGTGTGGAACGCCAAGGGCGAACTGCTGACCAAGGGCGCAAGCACCTACAAAATTCCCACCGCAGCCGACATGCCCGCGCAGCTGAACATTGAGCTCTGGCACGAGGCCAACCGCGAGGACACTGTGGGCGGCAGCAAAGCCGTGGGCGAGCCCCCCTTCATGCTGGCCATCAGCGTGTTTGAAGCGCTGCGCGACGCGATCGGTGCCACCCACCCCGGCCACGCCCCCATCCGCCTGGACACCCCCGCCACCCCCGAGCGCGTGCTGGGCGCTATCCTCCACAGGATTTGATTGGATTTAATTGGATTTG
>CAJBLW010000400.1 GCA_903953985.1 uncultured Burkholderiales bacterium | reverse complement strand
TGGTCAACGGCGCTGGCTTGGCCATGGCCACCATGGACACCATCAAGTTGTTCGGCGGCGAGCCGGCCAACTTCCTGGACGTGGGTGGCGGCGCAACCGCCGAAAAAGTCACCGAAGCTTTCAAGATCATGCTGGCCAACAAGAATGTCAAAGGCATTTTGGTCAACATCTTCGGCGGCATCATGAAGTGCGACACCATCGCCAGCGGCGTCATCACCGCATGCAAAGCTGTGAACCTGTCCGTGCCATTGGTGGTGCGCATGAAGGGCACCAACGACGAGCTGGGCAAGAAGATGCTGGCCGAATCCGGTTTGCCGATCATCTCTGCCGACACCATGGCCGAAGCCGCGACCGCCATTGTGGCCGCCGTTAAGTAATGACTTTGGGGGCAGATCTTTAGCTCTGTCCCCAACTGATTAGGAACAAACATGTCCATCTACATCAACAAAGACACCAAAGTCATCACCCAAGGCATCACCGGCAAGACCGGTCAGTTCCACACTGAAAAGTGCCAGGAATACGCGAATGGCAAGAACTGTTTCGTCGCGGGCGTGAACCCCAAGAAGGCGGGCGAGTCCATCTTCAACATTCCAATCTACGCCTCCGTCAAGGAAGCCGCTTCGCAAACTGGCGCGACCGTGTCCGTGATCTACGTGCCCCCAGCAGGCGCAGCAGCTGCCATTTGGGAAGCCGTTGAAGCCGACTTGGATCTGGCCATCTGTATCACCGAAGGCATTCCCGTCCGTGACATGCTCGAAGTGCGCAACAAGATGAAGGCCAAGGAGGCGGCTGGCGGCAAGCGCACGCTGCTGCTGGGGCCCAACTGCCCTGGTTTGATCACCCCTGACGAAATCAAGATCGGCATCATGCCCGGTCACATCCACCGCAAAGGCCGCATTGGCGTGGTGTCCCGTTCGGGCACCTTGACCTATGAAGCCGTGGCGATGTTGACCGAAGTCGGCCTGGGTCAGTCCAGCGCCGTCGGTATCGGTGGCGACCCGATCAACGGTTTGAAGCACATCGACGTGATGAAGGCCTTCAACGACGATCCAGACACCGATGCCGTCATCATGATTGGTGAAATCGGCGGTCCGGACGAAGCCGAAGCAGCCTTGTGGTGCAAGGCCAACATGAAGAAACCGATTGTTGGCTTCATCGCCGGTGTGACTGCCCCTCCCGGCAAGCGCATGGGCCACGCCGGTGCCTTGATTTCTGGCGGCGCCGACACAGCCGATGCCAAGCTGGCCATCATGGAAGAGTGTGGCTTCATCGTCACACGCAACCCGTCTGAACTGGGCAAATTGCTCAAGGCGCAGCTCAAGTGATGTCTTTGGGGAAGCATTTCGGTGCTGTCCCCGAGTCATCCAGATTTGGGTCGCGTCACTTTTGGCGCTGACATAAGTGCTATTACGCACGACTTTGCTCAGACTGACCCTTAAACTCAATCTCCTGCTTTCCCCAAGCGCTGTCAACTGATGTTGTCAGCGCTTTGGTCTTTATATTCAAGGAGAACAACAATGGAATTGCTTCAAAGCACGGAATTTTGGATCGGTCTGATCAAGATCATCTGGATCAACATCATCCTTTCGGGCGATAACGCGGTTGTCATCGCTCTGGCCGCACGCTCTTTGCCCCCTGAGCAACAAAAGAAAGCCATCATGTTCGGCTCGGGTGCCGCCGTGGTGTTGCGGATTGGCCTGACGGTGGTGGCAGCCAAACTGCTGGAATTGTCGTACCTGCAAATCGTGGGCGGCATTTTGCTGCTCTGGGTGGGCACGCAACTGCTGCACGCTGAGGACGAAGGCGATGACGGCGGCAGCGAAAAATCCGGGCTTTGGGTTGCCATCCGTACCATTTTGATTGCTGACTTGGTCATGAGCCTGGACAACGTGATAGCCGTGGCCGCTGCCGCCAAAGGCAGCATGACTTTGCTGGTTCTGGGCCTGGCCATCAGCATTCCACTGGTCGTTTTTGGCAGTCAGCTCATGATCAAATTGATGGATCGTTTCCCGATCATCATCTGGTTAGGTGCGGGTCTGATCGGCTGGGTGGGTGGTGAAACCATCGTCAGTGACGTGGCCCTCAAGGCCGTGGTCGAGGCCAATGGCTGGTTGCATTACTTGGCGCCCACCCTGGGGGCGATCCTGGTCTTGGGTATTGGCAAGCTGTCTCAAGGCAAATCCAAAACCCCCTGAGAAAATACCGCAGCCCAAACCGAACCCCGATCTGTCGCATGCCGCTAATCGGGGTTTTTTGTATCAATTGGGCTTGATTCGGGTCCGGGCTTCACCCAGCCTTCATGGGAAAGAAGCACTGGAGTTCAGGGATCGAATCCATTAACATTAAACTCCATTCACCAGGGAGCAAATGCCATGCAAAAAAGGCAGCAAGGGTTGACGTTGATCGAGCTGATGATCGTCATTGCGATCATTGGTATCTTGGGCGCTTTGGCGCTACCGGCCTACCAGGACTACAGCATCCGGGCTCGGGTTTCCGAGATGCTGCTGGCCGCCGGGGGGTGCAAAACCGCCGCCAACGAGGCGATCACTTCTGCTTCTCAGGCCGATGTTTCAGCCACATTGCCCTTGGTCTGTGAAAAACAGACCACCAAATACGTCAGCAGCATCGGCGCCGATGCCAATGGCGTCATCACCGTGGTGGGCAACCACGAGACGCTGCGTGGCAGCACCAGCGCGTCTGCCAACAGCATCAGCCTGACGCCTATTCAGACGGGCAGCACCGCTGTCAACGGCAGTACCGATGGTGGCAAGCCCATCGCCAGCTGGCTCTGCGGCCCGGCTGCCACCAATGGGTTGCCGGCCAAATATTTGCCCGCATCGTGCAAGGCATCCTGATCTTTTTGACCACCCTTGAACGTCCGGCCTTTGTCGGGCGTGGGTTTGTAGACTGAATTCCCATGTCAGAGCTTCGGGCAGCAGCGCAAGGCACTGGCCGCATTGACCATGTGTGGCTGGTGTTGCTGTTGGCGTGGCCATGGGTTCAGCCTTTTACCAGCCCCCCTTTGCCCAATGTGTGGCCATGGCTGACCAGCTGGACTTGCTTGGCACTGGCACTGTTCATGTGGCAGCGCCTGACAGTGGCCGCTATTGTTCAAAGTTGGGCTATTGCAGCGTTGCTCAGCAGTGCCATGGGCTTGGTGCAATTTTTTGGCCAAGCCGAGCTTTGGGCGCCTGCCTTGCATGTGCCCAACTATCTGGGTGACGCCATGGGCAACCTGCGCCAACGGAACCAGTTGGCCAGTTTGCTGGCCATGGGCATTTTGGCGGTGTTGATCTGGCGTGCACTGGGCCTGTCTATGGCGCACAGCCTCTGGATGCTGGCCCTTTTGGCCATGGGCATGGCTGCGACCGCCTCACGAACAGGGTTGCTCCAGCTTGTGTTCCTTGGCCTGTGGATGCTGTTGTTCCGCTCTGCCCCCAAAGGGCGCGAAGCATTGGCGCTCACTGCGTTCGTGCTGGGCGTGTATGCCCTGGCTTCTTGGGTTTTGCCAGGGCTGTTACAGCAATTGAGTGGACAGGTCACGGACAACGCCATGGCGCGCATGGGCGCACTGGATGGCTGCGGTAGTCGCCAGGTGCTCTGGTCCAATGTGCTGCACTTGGTGACGCAAAAACCGCTGGGCGGCTGGGGCTGGGACCAGCTGCGCTATGCGCACTACATCACCGAATACCCATCGCAACGCTTTTGCGACATGTTGGGTAACGCCCATAACCTGCCATTGCATACCGCGTTTGTTTTGGGCGTGCCAGCCGCTTTGGCCGGGATGCTGGGCGTGTCAGTGTGGGTCATTCGTGCCAGGCCGTGGCGCTACAAAAGTGCAGGGCACCAGCTTGCGTGGGGGGTACTCGGCGTCCTGACCTTGCACAGTTTGCTGGAGTACCCGCTCTGGTACGGTCCATTTCAGGTGGCCTTGCTGCTTTGTCTGTGGCTCATGGGTGGGCGGGTTTGGCAAGCCTGGCAAGACAAGGCTCGTACGACCGGCCTGGGTGTGGTTTTGCTGGGCATTTTGGTCTTCATTGCCTACGACCATGCGCAAGTCCAACAAATTTATAGGCCTTCACCACAGCGCTACAGCGTCTGGCGTGACCAAGCGCTACAAGTGGCGCAACGTACCTGGTTGTTTCGCGGTACGGCCTTGTTTGCGCAGGTCACTACCACGCCGGTGAATGAAGGCAATGCCCGCGCCATGCTGGAGAACAGTCTGCGGGCCATGCACACGTCGCCCGAGCCGCGCGTGATTGAAAAACTGCTCGACAGTGCCCAGCTGCTGGGTGAAGACGCCCTGTATGAGGCACACAAAAAGCATTTTCAGAGGGTTTATCCACAAGACTATCTGGCTTGGGCCCTCCATCGACAACCTTAAACGGAAGACAGTGCAGGATCATATTTTTTAATTACCCTATTGGGTAATTAAAAATATGACATTATTGATAAAATAGTAACCAGATACGATATCAGCACTTTTATGAAAAAACGCCTTGGACATATTTTTTTGGTGGACGACAACCACGACATGCGCTTTTATCTGAGCGACATGTTGATCCTGCTCGGGTACACGGTCGATAGCTTTGACAATGCCACCACATTTCTTGAGCAATCGATGGACATATCTCCCGCCGTGGTCTTGCTGGACATGCGCATGCCTGGCCTGAACGGCCTGGAGTTGCAAGCCAAGCTGGATGCCTTGGGTCGCAAAACGCCCATCATTTTCATCAGCGGTGAAAGTAACAAGGACGAAATCATCGAGGCGTTCCGACTCGGTGCTGTCGATTTCCTGCTCAAGCCATTCAATCGGGAAAAGCTTTGCCAAGTGGTGGACAAAGCCCTCAACATGGACCGACAGCGCAACCTGGAGTTCATCAATACCGATGCCTTGAGGCGATCGTTTGCCACGCTCTCAACCCGTGAGCAGGAAATCTTTGTACTCATTGTGCAGGGCTTGACCAACAAAGGAATTGCCGAAGTCACCGGCATCCAGCCGGGTACCGCCAAGAAACACCGGGCCACCATTTATCAAAAGTTCGAAGTCAACACGAGCGCAGAACTCATCAGCCAGTGCAAGGGTGTCGAATTGAGCTCTCTCACGCAAGTGCAAACTTTGACAGAGCAATGAACGGGCAAGGTTAAAATCACAAACTACCCGAGGAGCGTTGCAGCCCGCTGCCGTCAAGGCGCAGCAGGTCAGGCTTGGGGCCGTTCAATGTCTGAATGATTTTGCACAACGACGCTCACCTGAATGCCCAAGGTGAGCCTGTGTCTGTTGTCGCGTCCTCCATCGTGTCTGTTCCCCCCATGAAGTTGTCCGGTCTGGAGCCTGTCTCCATCGGCACTGCTTCGCTGTTTGTCAACGTGGGAGAGCGCACCAACGTGACCGGCTCCAAGGCCTTTGCCCGCATGATCCTGAACGGCGAGTACGAGCAGGCCTTGGCCGTGGCGCGACAGCAGGTCGAAAACGGTGCGCAGGTGATCGACGTGAACATGGACGAAGCCATGCTCGACAGCCAAGCGGCGATGGTGCGGTTTTTGAATCTGATGGCCGGTGAGCCCGACATTGCCCGCGTGCCGGTGATGGTGGATTCGAGCAAGTGGTCGGTGATCGAAGCCGGTCTGCGCTGCATCCAAGGCAAAGGCATCGTCAACTCGATCAGCATGAAAGAGGGCTTGGACGAATTCAAGCGGCAGGCTAAGTTGGTCAAGCGCTATGGCGCTGCTGCCGTGGTGATGGCGTTTGACGAAAAAGGCCAGGCCGACACTTACGCACGCAAGGTTGAAATTTGCGAACGCGCTTACCGCGTGTTGGTCGACGAAGTCGGTTTCCCGCCGGAAGACATCATCTTTGACCCGAACATTTTTGCGATTGCCACCGGCATCGAAGAGCACGACAACTACGCGGTGGACTTCATCAATGCCACGCGCTGGATCAAGCAAAACCTGCCGGGTGCCAAGGTGAGCGGCGGCGTTTCCAACGTGTCCTTCAGCTTCCGCGGTAACGAC
>CAJBLW010000399.1 GCA_903953985.1 uncultured Burkholderiales bacterium | reverse complement strand
CTGGCGGTTGAGCACGCTGTCGGTGGTGAAGGTTTTTTCTGCGCTGCTGGGCGCGGTGATGAGCGCGCTCAGGGCTTGCTGACGGCCGTGGTCGACCATGGCAGAGCCGGCGGCGGTGATGCTGCCGGTGCCGGTGGTGTCGAGGTTTTGCGCCAACTGCGTGATGCTGGTGGCGAGGCTGCCGCCGTTCAAGCTGTCGAGACCCGAGAGCTTGGTGAGCAAGAGGCCGTATTTTTCGCCAACGGACAAACCATCTGCGGCATTGAAGGTGCCGCTGTTGGTGGCCACAGGGCGGGCGGTGATGTCGACACCGCTCAGGCCCAGCACATTGGCCACGGCCTGGTTGGTTTGCAAGACGAGCGAAGTGTTGGTGGGCGCGCTGTCGGTGGTGATGCCGGCTTTGACGACGGCCAGTTCGGTCACCGGTGTGATGTGGATGACGAGCGCCGAGTCCAACCCGTTGACAGTGAACTGCGCTTGCCCGACGTCGGCCACGCCCATGGCGCGCAGCGTGGTGCCCATGCTTTTGTTGGCAGCGGTGACTTCGTCGAGGTAGTTCGCAGCATCCGCGTTGCTGTCGATGGCCTTGAGCAACACAGCGCCACGGTAGTCGCCACGTGTAGGCGCCAAGATGCTGAAAGTGCCATCACTTTGGATGGTGGCTGTGCCCAACAAAGCGTCTAGGGAGTCGAAGGCTTGGAGCGTGACGCCGCCGTTGACGGGACCGGCGGTGAGGCTGCCCACAATGGTGAGGTCTCCGACGATGGTCAGATCCACCTTGGTGGGTTGACTGGTCTGGCCTGATGGGTTTGTTTCGGTGACGCTGAGCGTTTGAGCCCCGATAGGCAAAGACGTTGCGGGCGTGGCGCTCCAGTGACCGTCAGCGGCCACGGTGGCGGTAGCGATGGTCTGGCCAGCGGCGTTTTTGACAGTGATGGTGTCACCAGCCCTGCCGGTGCCTTCCAGAGTGGGGGTGTTGTCGCTGGTGATGCGGTCACTGTTGCTCACGCCGTTGTCGCTGCTGGCGGACAGCACAGCCGTGGGCGCCGCCGGCGGCGCTGATGAACCAGAGCCCGACAAAGCTGTAGCAGCCAAAAGACCACCGCCCGCCGCTAAAGCCCACGAGGGCACCAAGACCACAGGGTCGAGCAGCACGATCGGTGCGATTTCGTTAACAAGGGTGATCAAGGCGGGGCGCAGCCCTTGGTCAATGACATACACACCCAGATCGCCTTTGGATGAAATACCTGTCAAGTTTTCACTGGGAAACTGGACGATCGCTTCATCGAAATAGTTCTCGACAATCACATCGGGGGATTCAGAGCCTTCCAAATAAATATGAAGATGAGACCCGGATCGCTTGGCGCGCACTTTCTCGGCCCCACGCTGAGTGACTTGGTCACGCAACTCATAACGGACGGCGGACTCGGCACCAATCACCAGGGTCCGGCCTTCGTCACCCATTTTTGGCTGAATGTCATAGGTTTGGTCGGGCTTGTTTTTAAGCTTGTGCCGAACCAAAAAATGGACTTTTGGGGCAACGTTGGCGGTGGGCTGGCTCATGGCTATTCCTTGCGATCGTGGGCACAGCGAGCTCCCTGCCTGCCGTGCCTGATGGTTTAAACGGGTCGATGGACATGCGACAGCAAGGACTGGTTGCCTTTTGCAACACTGGCAGAACTGCGTCGACGTCCGCTTTAAATTGAATTTAATTACAAAGTAGCAATTAAATTAACAGAAATCTCAAACCGTTTAATTATCACGATTAATACAAAAATCGACAATATGACCTGGTGGACATGAATAATTCACCAAAAAACAACGATAATCACCATATTCGATAATTAATTAATATTTAAAGATTACTGGGGCATTCAATATATGTCCAATTGGACATGCATCAATGCGGGAAGGATGGCTAAAATCGGTTGGTTGAAGCCTTTGATAGCCCTACAACCGAAGAAACTGAATACGCAATCCGTGAAACAAGAAATCCTGTTGGTCGAAGATGACGAAACATTGCAAGCAGCGCTGGATGGCTTGCTGAAGATGTCGGGCTATGCCGTCCGGATATACGCCAGTGCTGAGCAGATGCTGGCCAACCTGCCAGATCAGGCATCGACCGATAAAGCGCAGTGCGTCTTGATGGATGTCCATCTGAAAGGCATGAATGGTGTTCAGGCGCAAAAAAGGATGCGTGAAACGGGCTGTGACTTGCCTGTCGTCTTCATGAGTGGCGATATAAATGCGCACAACGTCAATCAGGCTTGGCAAAACGGCGCGCAGAATTTTTTGTTCAAACCCTTCAAGCCACTGGAGTTGCTGAAAATTCTGGAGGGCGTCTTTGCTTCTGTGCCACCCAAACAAGCTTTGGGCACTGAAGAAGATGGGCAACTGCTTGCTCAGCTGGAAATGCTGACGCCACGACAGCGCGAAGTGCTCAAGTGGGTGGCCACAGGGCAGTCCAATACCCTGATTTCGAGCCATATGGATATTTCAGCCCGCACGGTCAAGATGCATCGGGCCGGAATCATGCACAGGCTTGGTTTTGGACATGTGGCTGACCTGGTCCGATTTTATGAGCGCAGCCAACATTTGCTGGACAACTGGCCTGAGTCCCAACCATAGCCTCTGCTTTGGCATGTGTGGTCAGGAACTCCCCATTTGATGCTGGCATAATTTTGCCTATTGGGCCGCATGTTGCGGCCCTTCTCATGATGGAAAACTGACCCATGAACACCACCCCCTCCGGCCTGCAATACGAAGACACCGTTATCGGTGAAGGCGACGTCGCCACAGCGGGCCAAGACGTCACCGTGCACTACACCGGCTGGCTCTTTAAAGACGGCGAACAAGGTGCCAAGTTCGATTCCAGCCGTGACCGCCGTGATCCGTTTGTGTTCGGCTTGGGCGCTGGCATGGTCATCAAAGGTTGGGACGAAGGCGTGGCCGGCATGAAGGTCGGCGGGCAGCGCACCCTGATCATCCCGGCCGAGCTGGGTTATGGTGCTCGCGGCGCTGGCGGCGTCATCCCACCCAACGCCACCTTGAAGTTCGACGTGGAACTTCTGGCCCTCGATTGAGCCCAAGTCGGAACGGATGCGGTTTTTCCGACCCACCCGCCTTTGGGCGGGTTTTTCTTGCGTCATTTTTGCGCCATTCCCGGGGCCTTTGACCTGCAAATACCCCCTTGAAGCCTGAAACAACGCCCCTATTTGCAAGGGGTAACTATTATTTTGCGGACATTGTTCATGTCAGAAGCCACACCAAACCAAGACCCCAAGCCCCTGAGTGACGAAGAATTGGCTGCCGCTGCCGCCATGACGCCCACCGACCCCTTGGCCGATGCCCAGGCCGAGCTGGCCAATCTGAAGGCCCAAAACGCAGATCTGGCCGACCAGTACCTTCGCGCCCAAGCCGATGTGCAAAACGCCCGCCGCCGCGCCGACGACGAAATCACCAAGGCGCGCAAATTTGCCGTAGAAGGCTTTGCCGACAGCTTGCTGCCGGTGCTCGACAGCCTGGAAGCCGGTCTGGCCATCCCGAATGTGACGATTGAGCAGATCCGCGAAGGCTCTGAAGCCACGTTGCGCCAGCTCAAAAGCGCGCTAGAGCGCAACAAAGTGCTGGCCATCGACCCACCACCAGGCACCAAGTTCGACCCGCACCACCACCAGGCCATCAGCGTGGTCCCAGCCGAGCAGGAACCCAACACCGTGGTCAGCGTTCTGCAAAAGGGCTACCAGATTGCCGACCGCGTGCTGCGCCCAGCTTTGGTGACGGTCACTGCGCCCAAATAAGCCAAAACCTTTTGTGGCGTGAGGGGACTTGAAAAGTCCTGTCCCCCGCCCCACTTGCAATCCATCTGCACTTTTAACCAATTTCGGAGTATCAACATGGGAAGAATCATCGGCATTGACCTGGGCACCACCAACTCGTGCGTGGCCATCATGGAAGGCAATACGACCAAAGTGATCGAGAACGCCGAAGGCGCTCGCACCACCCCGTCGATCATTGCGTACCAAGAAGACGGCGAAATCCTGGTCGGCGCATCGGCCAAGCGCCAGGCGGTCACCAACCCCAAGAACACGCTGTACGCGGTCAAGCGCTTGATCGGCCGCAAGTTCGCCGAAAAAGAAGTCCAAAAAGACATCGATCTGATGCCTTACACCATCGCCAAAGCCGACAACGGCGACGCTTGGGTGGAAGTGCGCGGCAACAAGTTGGCCCCGCCACAGATCAGCGCTGAGATCCTGCGCAAGATGAAGAAAACCGCCGAAGACTACCTCGGCGAAGAAGTCACAGAAGCCGTCATCACCGTCCCTGCTTACTTCAATGACGCCCAACGCCAAGCCACCAAAGACGCGGGTCGCATCGCAGGCTTGGACGTCAAGCGCATCATCAACGAACCCACAGCAGCAGCCTTGGCTTTCGGGCT
>CAJBLW010000398.1 GCA_903953985.1 uncultured Burkholderiales bacterium | reverse complement strand
TGGCGATTTTGGCCGTGCTGGTGTGGCGTTAATCTGGCGAACCGAACGACATTTTCCATGAGCGCCTCCACCACCCCGCCCAACGGCACTGATCTGCGCAAAGACAGCCTGATTGAGTATCCTTCTGTTTTTCCGATCAAGGTCATGGGCGCGATGGTCGACGGCTTCGCTGAAGCCATGTGCCAAGTCGCCCTTCAGTTTGACCCTGGCTTTGACGCCCGATCCATTGAATTGCGCCCCAGCAAGGGCGGCAACTATTTGGGCGTGACGCTCAACATCACGGCCACCAGCCGCGAACAACTCGACAACCTGTACCGCACACTGACCTCGCACCCGATGGTCAAAATCGTGCTTTGAGCATGGACATCCGGCTGCTCGGGCGGGTGGATTACCTGCCCACTTACGAGGCCATGCAGGCTTTCACGGCCGCTCGGACAGATAACACTCCAAATGAACTATGGCTGTGTGAGCACCCCCCCGTGTTTACCCAAGGACTGGCGGGCCAAGCCTCTCATCTGTTGATGCCGGGCGACATTCCAGTGGTGCAGACCAACCGGGGCGGGCAAGTCACTTTTCATGGCCCCGGCCAGGTCATGGCCTACCCCTTGGTCAATCTGCAGCGCGCTGGTTACTACGTCAAGGAATACGTTTTTAAGCTCGAGGAATCGATCATCCGCACCTTGGCCCACTTTGGCGTCACCGGCCATCGAGTGGCGGGCGCACCGGGCATTTATGTACGCCTGAACGACCCCTTCAGTCATGCGGCACTGGTGGGCCCGGCCTTGGCCAGCGACCCGTTCAAGGGCCTGGGCAAGATCAGCGCTTTAGGCATCAAGGTTAGCCGCCACTGCACTTACCACGGCGCAGCCCTGAACGTGGCCATGGACCTAGAGCCCTTTGAGCGGATCAACCCCTGTGGTTATGTCGGATTAAAAACCGTGGACCTTTTTACAATCGGGATAGAGACCACTTGGGAAGAGGCCGCCCAGGTGCTGGCCGCCGAACTGTCCGCACGCCTTTGAAGCCACCCCGAGCCCCCTAACCCATTCACACCGACAGGCCACAGCGCCATCTTGCAGACTGAAAGAACCCCATGAGCAATACCCCCATCGAGCGCCAAGTGGTCCGCGAAGTCCAAACCCTTGAAAACTACGACCCCATGGCCAAGCAAAAAGCGGCGGCCAAACTCTCACGCATCCCGGTCAAAGTGGAACAAGCCGAAGTACTGAAAAAGCCCGAATGGATCCGTGTCAAGGCGGGGTCGCCCACGACCCGCTTTTACGAGATCAAAGACGTTCTGCGCGCCAACAAACTGGTGACCGTGTGCGAAGAAGCCAGCTGCCCCAATATCGGCGAATGCTTTGGCAAGGGCACGGCCACCTTCATGATCATGGGCGACAAGTGCACTCGCCGCTGCCCTTTTTGCGATGTGGGCCATGGCCGCCCCGACCCGCTGGACGTGAACGAGCCCGACAACTTGGCCAAGACCATTGCGCAGCTCAAGCTGCAATACGTGGTCATCACCAGCGTGGACCGTGACGACCTGCGCGACGGTGGCGCAGGACACTTTGTCGAGTGCATCCGCAAGACACGAGAACTCTCGCCCACTACCCAGATCGAAGTGCTGGTACCCGACTTCCGGGGCCGCGATGACCGCGCCTTGGAGATCCTGAAAGCCGCACCGCCCGACGTGATGAACCACAACATGGAAACCGTGCCGCGCCTGTACAAGGAAGCACGCCCTGGCTCGGACTACCAGTTCTCGCTGAACCTGCTGAAAAAATTCAAGGCCCTTTTCCCGAATGTGCCCACCAAAAGCGGGCTGATGGTCGGCTTGGGCGAGACCGACGAAGAGATTCTGGAAGTCATGCGCGACATGCGTGCACACCACATCGAAATGCTGACCATTGGCCAGTACCTCGCCCCCAGCAACAGCCACCTGCCTGTGCGCCGCTATGTGCACCCCGACACCTTCAAGATGTTCGAGGCCAAGGCCTATGAGATGGGTTTTTCGCATGCGGCGGTGGGCGCGATGGTGCGCAGCAGTTACCACGCAGACCAACAAGCCCACTCGGCGCACTTGAAATTGGCCGACCAGGCCTGAAGCCCCATTTCTTAATCAACCGCACTTGGACTTTCAACACCATGACCGACACCAGCTCTTACACCCCTCCCTCCGTGTGGACTTGGAACAAGGCCAACGGCGGGCGCTTTGCCAATATCAACCGCCCCATCTCTGGTGCGACGCACGAACAAGACCTGCCGCGCGGCAAACACCCGCTTCAGTTGTACTCACTGGGCACGCCCAACGGCGTGAAGGTGACGGTCATGCTCGAAGAGTTGCTGGGCCTGGGGCACGCAGGTGCTGAATACGACGCCTGGCTGATCCGCATTCAAGAAGGCCAACAGTTCAGCAGCGGCTTTGTGGGTGTGAACCCCAACTCGAAAATTCCGGCGTTGCTGGACTGCAGTGGCGAACAACCCGTTCGGGTGTTTGAATCGGGCGCGATCCTGCTTTATTTGGCCGAAAAATTTGGCACCTTGGTGCCCACCGATCCGGCCAAACGTGCGGAATGTATGTCATGGCTGTTCTGGCAAATGGGCAGCGCCCCTTATTTAGGCGGCGGGTTTGGCCATTTTTATGCCTATGCCCCGGTCAAGATCGAATACGCCATTGACCGTTTTGCGATGGAAGTTAAGCGCGAGATGGATGTGCTTGACCGCCGCCTGGCCGAGTACCGCTTCATTGCGGGCGACGACTACACGATCGCCGACATCGCCATTTGGCCCTGGTACGGCGCCCTGGCCAAAGGTCTGCTTTATGGAGCGGGTGAGTTCTTGCAGGTGCAGGAATACGCCCATGTTCAGCGCTGGGCCAATGAACTCGCGCAACGCCCCGCCGTACAACGTGGGCGCATGGTCAACCGCGTGATGGGTACCCCAGAGTCACAGCTGCACGAACGCCACGACGCCAGCGATTTCGACACCCGCACGCAGGACAAACTCAACAAGGCTTGAGCTCAGACATTCATCAATGTCTTTGCGTCACGCCTGTGCCCGTTGTTTTCAGCGGGCCATGTAACTCGCTGGGTCATCGCTGTCCAAAACCTGCTCAGCCCATAGCGCCAGCTTGGCGCAATCCGAGCGCAACACCTGTTGCTTGACCGACAGAATTTGCGAAGGATGCATGGAGAAGCTGCGCAAGCCCAAGCCCAGCAACAACCGGGTCATGGCCACATCGCCCGCCATCTCTCCGCACACTGAAACGCTTTTGCCCTGCCGATGGCTTTCGGCAATGGTGTCAGCGATCAGGTGCAACACGGCCGGATGCATTGGATCGTACAAATGCGCCACAGACTCGTCAGCTCGGTCAATCGCCAAGGTGTACTGAATCAGGTCATTGGTGCCGATGGACAAAAAGTCAAAGTGTTTGAGAAACAAGCGCAAACACAAAGCCGCCGCCGGGATTTCGATCATGGCACCCAGCCGAACAGGGCCATAGGCCACTCCCCGGCGGTCCAACTCTTGGCGTGCCTGATCGATCAGGGCCAAAGTCTGGCGAATCTCGCTGCCGTGCGCCAACATGGGAATCAGCAAGTTGACTTGCCCATGCGCGGCAGCACGCAAAATGGCGCGCAATTGGGTCAAGAACATGGCAGGGTCGGCCAAGCACCAACGAATGGCCCGCAAGCCCAGCGCAGGATTCAAGTGCGACGCTTCATGACGGGTGTCGTCGAGCGGTTTGTCGGCCCCCACATCCACGGTGCGGATGGTCACGGGCAAACCGTTCATGCCATCCACCGCACGGCGGTAAGCCTGGTACTGCGCCTCTTCGTCTGGCAAATGGCCCTGGCGGCCCATGAACAAAAATTCACTGCGGAACAGCCCCACACCGACCGCACCCGCCGTGAGTGCGGCCACGGTGTCTTCGGGCATTTCAATGTTCGCCAGCAGCTCAATTTTTTGTCCATCGAGCGTCACGGACGGGGTATGGCGCAAGCGCGCTAGGCGCTCTCGCTCCAGATCCCCCTGTCGCTGCTTGAAACCGTAATCGGCCAGAATGATGGGTGAAGGGTCCACAATGATCACGCCCGCGTCCCCGTCGATGATCACCCAATCGTCTTGTTTCACCAGCTGACTGGCGGTACGTGCACCCACCACCGCCGGAATGTCCAGGCTGCGCGCCACGATGGCCGTGTGCGAGGTCTTGCCGCCGACATCGGTCACAAAGCCAGTGAACACGCTTTGCTTGAACTGGAGCATGTCGGCTGGCGACAGGTCGTGCGCCACCAATACCAGGGGCACATCGGTGTCGCCCAGTTGAAGCTCTTGCTGGGGCCGCTGGGGTCGCTTGGTTTGAGCCACCAGAGGCCCTGTGCCTTTGAGGCAGTGCAGCACCCGCTCGCCCACCTGCTCCATGTCGGCCTTGCGTTCGCGCAGGTAAGGGTCTTCCATTTCCTCGAACTGACGCACGATGATGTCGAGCTGACTGGTCAGCGCCCACTCGGCGTTGTACAGGCGGGTTTTGATCCAGTGCACCACCCCAGAAGTCAACTCTTCGTCTTGCAGCAGCATCAAGTGCACATCCAGGAGGGCATCCAGTTCGTGCGGCGCGTCCTTGGGCATGTCTTTTTGGAGGCGTTGCAGCTCGTCAACCACCGCATCACGGGCCACGCGCAATCGCTGAATTTCAGCGTTAACTTGGTCAGGTGCCACAAAATAATGCGCTACATCGACCCGACTGGAAGCCACCAAAACGGCACGCCCGATGGCGATGCCGCGCGCCACTGCCAGACCATGGATACTGAAGGTCATGGCTTACTCGCCTTCACCAAACTTGTCGTCGATCAGGGCCAAAAGCGCCGTCAAGGCTTCATCTTCTCGCTCGCCCAGGGTCTCGACCATCACCTCGCTGCCCAGACCGGCGGCCAACATCATCACGCCCATGATGCTTTTGGCATTGATGCGCCGCTCTCCCTTGCGCATCCAGACGTCGCACGGAAAGCTGCCCGCCAATTTGGTCAGCTTGGCCGAGGCACGGGCATGCAGGCCCAATTTATTGC
>CAJBLW010000397.1 GCA_903953985.1 uncultured Burkholderiales bacterium | reverse complement strand
GGTCCCAGAGCGGGCCGGATCAGGTCTAGGCTGGGGTAGTGCACCGTCATGGTGCGCTTGCGGCGCAAAGCTCGGATGTACCCCACCACCAACAGGGGGATCAACAGCAATAGCCAAAGCAGCTCGGGCCAGATAAAGTGCATGTTGTGTGGCGTGCAATGAAGTCTGGCCACTGTATCACCGAAGGCCCCAACGACGATGAAACGCGCCGCACTTTACAGCCGAAAGCCCTCTGCACAAGGGGCTGACAAAATGCCTGCACCGGCAACGGCGGCCGTCCCGCATGCACCATCCTCGGCTTCCCGTAAGGCCAGCAACACCACCCAACGTTTACAACGCCTGCCGCTTTGGGCCGCTTTGCTGGTCTGCGCCTTGCTCTCAGCCTCGCTCACTTGGGCCCTGACCCGGCAGGCCGGCGCACCCCAGCGGCTGACCCAAGACGACATCAACGCGGCGGTGCTGCATACCCTGAACACCCAGGACCTGCCTTCACGGGCCGCCCGTGCCGCGCAGCTGATCGCACCCTCGGTGGTGCGTGTACACACCCAGGACGAAGACAAGAAAAACCCCAAAGGCGAAATGCAAAACACCGGCGTGGGCTCCGGTGTGGTGATCTCGGAAGAAGGCGTCATCTTGACCAACTTGCATGTGGTGCAAGGCGCCAAACGCATCCAGGTCACCTTTGCCGATGGCACGGAATCGGAAGCACTGGTGATCGGCGTGCAACCCGAAAACGATCTGGCCGTGATCAAGGCCAAACGCCTGCCCGACGACCTGCAGCCCGCCACGCTGGGCAGCAGCCAGAACCTGCAACCCGGTGACGAGGTGGTGGCCGTCGGTTTCCCTTTTGGCATTGGCCCCTCGGTCTCAGCCGGTGTGGTCTCGGGCCTGAACCGGTCCTTCGGCTCCGAGGACAAGACCATGATGCGCGGCCTCATTCAGGCCGATGCCGCTGCCAACCCCGGCAATTCAGGCGGGCCACTCATCAACATGGCCGGTGAGGTGGTGGGCATTGTCACCGCCATCCTCAACCCGACCTCGGCCCGCACCTTCATTGGCATCGTGTTTGCCGCCACCATCGAAAGTGCGGGCGGCGGCATGGGCGTGTCGCCGTTTTGATTTTTAAGAACCCAACCGATCTTGAAAGGCTTTGTGCATGAACCCCTCTGAATTGGCATGGAACCAGGGCCAGACGCCCCAAAGTGCGACCGTCAACGCGGCCCTGATGGAGCGGGTGCTCTACGAAGTCAAACGTGTGGTGGTCGGCCAAGACGCTTTCCTGGAACGCATCTTGGTGGCCATCTTGGCGCAAGGCCACTTGTTGATCGAAGGCGTGCCGGGGCTGGCCAAAACCCTCACCGTCAACACCTTGGCCCAAGCGCTGCGAGGCAGCTTCAAGCGCATCCAGTTCACGCCCGACCTGCTGCCTGCCGACTTGGTGGGCACCCGCATCTACAACCAAAAAAGCAGCGAGTTCGGCACCGTGTTGGGGCCGGTGTTTGCCAACTTGCTGCTGGCCGATGAAATCAACCGCGCTCCGGCCAAAGTGCAAAGTGCCTTGCTCGAAGTCATGCAAGAGCGGCAAGTCACGATCGCAGGCGAAACCCATGCGGTGCCCCGACCCTTTTTGGTCATGGCCACACAAAACCCGATCGAGACCGAGGGCACCTACCCCCTGCCCGAAGCGCAGGTGGACCGCTTCATGATGAAGGTGCTGGTGGGCTACCCCACCGAGGAAGAAGAGTTCGTGATCGTGCAGCGCGTGACCGGCATGCCCGCCACCGCAGCGGCTGTGGCGGACACCACGCAGCTGCTGGCGCTGCAGGCGCAATGCCGCCAAGGCTATGTGGACCCGGCCCTGGTGCAGTACGCCGTGAAGCTGGTGGCCGCCACGCGCGATCCGGTGCGCTGCGGCTTGCCGGAGCTGGCACCCTATTTGACCTTTGGTGCCAGTCCCCGCGCCACCATCGCCCTCATCGAAGGCGCACGGGCGCTGGCCTTTTTGCGCGGGCGGCCCTACGCCCTGCCACAAGACTTGATCGACCTGGTGCCCGATGTGCTGCGCCACCGCCTGGTGCTGTCGTACGAGGCTTTGTCAGAAGGCATGACGGCCGATGCGCTGATCCTGAAAATCCTGCAGGCGGTGCCCGCTCCGAGTAAACCCCTGGACCGCCATGTTCAGCTGGCTGCGCAAGAAGCGAGCTGAGGCCACGGCTGCCGCTGGCAGCGGCCAGCCCCAGGGCCCAGTGCTTGGCGCGCCCGGCGCAGACACGCCATGGCCCAATGCAGCGCAATGGCTGCAAAGGTTGGAATGGACCGTGCTCAAAAGACTCGATGGCCAACTGCAAGGCGACTACCGCAGCC
>CAJBLW010000396.1 GCA_903953985.1 uncultured Burkholderiales bacterium | reverse complement strand
TGGACGCCCAAGTAAACCACGACGCTGCGGCTGCCCATTTGGGCGCTGGGGTTGATGCGCAAGACTTTGGCGGGCACCGGCTGGGCCACGCCTTCCACTTGCAACTGCGCTGTCATGCCCACCCGCACGCGGCTGGCGTCTTCGGCTGTCAGGGCCGCTTCCATCTCCAGTTGCGAAAGGTTGATCACCTCGACCAGCCGGGCCTCGATGGCCACGCGCTCGCCAGGTTGCGCCAGACGCTGTGCCACCACGCCCGATAAGGGCGAGCGCAGCGTGGCGTCGGCCAGTGACTTGTCGGTCAGGTCCAGCGCCGCCAATGCCGCCGCGTGCGTGGCCTTGGCCCCATTCAGGCTGGCCTGCGAGTTGAGCAGGGCGGTTTGCGAAATGAAGCCCTGGTTCACCAGTGCCTGGTTGTTGTCAAACTGGCGCTGGGCAATGTCCACCTGGGCTTTGGCCGAATCGGCTTGCTGCTGTGCCTGGCGCACGCGCGCTTGGTATTCGGAGGGGTCAATGCGGGCGATCACCTGCCCAGCTTGCACGCGGTCGCCTTCACGCAAGCTGAGCTCTTGCAACTCACCGGCCACACGGGCCTTGACCACGGCGCTTTGGGTGGCCTTGAGGGCGCCTGATACGGCGATGCCCAAGCTCAGGGTTTGGGTCTGGGCGGTGAACACGTCGGAGGCGGCCAGCTCGATGCTGGGCACCGCTGCGGCGGTGGAAGCCGTCGGTGCGGTGGGGGTTTGGCGCTGGCTGGCCCAGCGGGCACCGACTGCAACGAGTGCGGCCACAGCCACGGTCGAGAGGATCCAGAGGGTTGATTTTTTCATGGTGAGACAGGTGTGATCCGGTGAGGATCAGGGTTTCAACAGGCCTCGAGCCAACAATTGTGCGTGTTGCGAGATGAAGGCTTCCGGGTCAATTTGTTCGTGGCTGGGGCAGCACGGCCCCATGGAATGCTTCCACATCACCAAAAACAGCAGAGGGGACATGACCGAGTGCAGCGCCAGTTCCACATTGACGGCGCGGAACTCACCCCGGTCGATGCCCCGCTGCAAGGCGCTGCGCACCAGGGCGTGGGCGGGCGTGATGACTTCGGTGCGGAAAAAATTAGCCAAGTCCGGAAAGTTGTTGGCCTCGCTCATCACCAGTTTGGAAATGCCTGAGGCCTTGGTGGCTCCGTAGCGCCGCCACCACTGCAGCATCATCCATTCGATCAATTCGCTGCTGCTGCCCTGATACTGCGCCACCTCAGCCGCGCCCTGAGCCACGGGGGCGACCACGTTCTCGCGGACCACGGCTTTGAACAGGTCTTCCTTGCTGGGAAAGTACAAAAACAAAGTGCCTTTGGACACGCCCGCCCGCAAGGCTACCTCTTCCACGCGGGTGGCGGCATAGCCTTTTTCGACAAACAAATCCAGTGCTGCTTCGAGTAATTCGCCCGGGCGGTCTTGCTTGCGTCGTTCGCGTTTGTGGGGGGCGTGGAGGTCGGCGTTGCTCACGGGTGATTTAATGACTGAGAGGTTAGTAATGTAAGGTGTGTGCAGGTCTTCGTCAAGGCGAATGCGCTTTTTGGACCCGCAACAAAAAAGGCTGCCCATGGGCAGCCTTTGGGTGGTTGAGATCCAAACCTCAATTGGAGAAAGCAGGAATACCGGTGATGGCGCGGCCCAAAATCAAGGCGTGCACATCGTGCGTGCCTTCGTAGGTGTTGACCACTTCCAGGTTCACCAAGTGGCGGGCCACGCCGTATTCGGCGCTGATGCCATTGCCGCCCATCATGTCGCGCGCCATGCGGGCGATGTCCAGCGCCTTGCCGCAGCTGTTGCGCTTGAGGATGGAGGTCAGGTCCACCGATGCGGTGCCTTCGTCCTTCATGCGGCCCAAGCGCAGGCAGCCCTGCAAGCCCAGACTGATCTCGGTCAGCATGTCGGCCAATTTTTTCTGGATCAGCTGGTTGGCGGCCAAGGGGCGGCCAAACTGCTGGCGATCCATCACGTACTGGCGGGCGCGGGTGTAGCAGTCTTCGGCGGCGCCCAAGGCGCCCCAGGCGATGCCGTAGCGGGCGCTGTTCAGGCAGGTGAATGGGCCT
>CAJBLW010000395.1 GCA_903953985.1 uncultured Burkholderiales bacterium | reverse complement strand
GGTGTTGGGCTTTGGCCTGCAGGCCATCATCATCAGCGCGTCGAAGGTACGCACACTCAAACGCTTGCCTGAACCTTTGCCCGATTGATTTTTAAAAAAACAGAGGAGACCACAGCATGGAACAAGCCGCATTTGAAGAATTGTTGAAGCGGTTTTCGGCCGCTGCCGAAGCGGGTGATGGCGAGGCCTTTGCGCAGTGCTTCACGCCCGACGGCGTGTACCACGACTACATCTACGGCGACCACACGGGCCGTGTCGACATTGCCCACATGATGAGCGACCTGTTCCACCGCGATGCCGGGCCGGATTACCGCTGGGAGATGTTCGAGCCCGTGTGCAATGGGCAGGTGGCCTATGCGCGGTCTTTGTCGAGCTTCACCTCGAAGGTGCCCGAGTTTGCGGGGCGGCAGGTGGTGATCGACGGCATCAGCCGCTTTGAGCTGCGTGACGGGCTGATCTGTGACTACAGCGAATCGGTCAACGGCGGTGTGGCCATGGTGCAACTGGGGGTGGCTGCGCCGCGCCTGGAAAAAGTGCTCAAGCGCTGGAGCCAGCAGCTGCTGGACCAGCCCGCCACCCAAGCATTTTTGGCCCGTGGCAAGCGTACGGTGTGAGTTGTTCAATCCCTCTTTGAAAGGCTTGCCCATGAGTTACCAAGACATCCTCTACAACGTCGAGCACCGCATCGCGACCATCACTTTGAACCGGCCAGACAAGCTCAACGCCTGGACCACCGTCATGGAACGCGAGGTGCGCCAGGCCATGGACGCCGCAGCAGCAGACGACGGCGTGCGCGCCATTGTGCTGACGGGGGCAGGGCGGGGCTTTTGCGCCGGGGCCGACATGGATTTGCTCAAGGGTCTGGACCCGAGCGACATCACCGCGACCACTTGGACGAAACCTTTTGATGTGAACCAGCGGCTGGATTACCAGACGCGCTATGGGTTTTACCCGGCGATCCCCAAGCCGGTGATTGGCATGCTCAACGGCGCAACGGCGGGCATTGGGCTGGTGCATGCCTTGTATTGCGACATCCGATTTGCGGCCGACAACGCGGTGTTCACCACCGCGTTTTCAAGGCGCGGTTTGATTGCCGAGCATGGCCTGAGCTGGATGCTGCCCCGCATTGTGGGTCACGCCAACGCGATGGATTTGTTGCTCTCGGCCCGCAAGCTGCTGGCCCCCGAGGCGCAGGCCATGGGCTTGGTCAACAAGGTGTTTGCTCCCGATGCTTTGGCAGCCGCCACGTATGCCTATGCGCGTGATTTGGTGGACAACGTGTCGCCCCGCTCGATGGCCGCAATCAAGCGCCAGCAGTACGACGCGCCGTTCCAGACGCTGGCAGAAAACACCCGACAGGCCAACGTGGAGATGGCCCACAGTTTTGCGAGTGACGACTTTCGCGAAGGGGTAGCGCATTTCATAGAGAAACGCGCTCCGCAATTCACGGGCAAATGAGGCTCAGGGGCCGCCTTCGACTCACTTGTTGAGTGTCATGAGCGGGATGTCTTTGGCCACGGCCAGTTTGTCGAGCTGGGCGCGGGTCTGGCTGGCCAAAAACGTTTCGATGGCTTTGCGGGTGGCGGGTTTGAAGAGGTCTTTGACCGGGTGGGTCAGTTGGACGCCTGCGGCTTCGCACAGACTCAGCGCAAAGTGCGGCTCCAGGGCCGCCACGGCCACGCGGCCGTTTTTGCAGGCATAGATGCGGTAACCCGCGTGTGCACCCCCCACAGCGCCATCGGGCGTGGTCATGCGCAGTTGGCGGGGCAGGGCCAGCCAAGCTGCAGCTTCTGACAAGGCCACTTCGTGCCGCGAGCCTTTGCCTGTGCTCTTGAGCGAGATCACCGCCTTGAGCGTGGCTTCGCTGGCCATGAGTGCGCCGCCCATGTCGGCAAACAAACTTGGGGGCAGGTCCATGCCATTGACCAAGCCCACTTCGGCTTGGTACGTCAAATCGT
>CAJBLW010000394.1 GCA_903953985.1 uncultured Burkholderiales bacterium | reverse complement strand
GCCATCTGGCCAATGGAACCGCCGCAAACGAGCGGGCGTACCCCAGCCCATCATCACCAAAGCGCCACTTCATTTAGGCCAACACCACAGCAGGGCCTGTGAATGCCCGACGGTGCAAAGGGCTTAGCCGATGCTTTTCAAACCCAAGCCACTACAGGGCGTCACGCCCAATGCCATGGCGCAACCGATCAATGCCGGTTGATGAGCGCGAATGACATAGGTGGGGATGCGTTTCATATAACTTTCAAAGCGACCCTTGGCTTCAAAAGCAGCGCGAAAACAAGACTGAGCAAAGTAATCGCCCAAGTGTTCCACCACGCCCCCACCGATGTATATGCCGCCCCTAGCACCCAGTGTCAGCGCCAAATTGGCAGCGGTGTTGCCAAGAAAACGGCACAGACAAACCAAAGCCTCTTCACAAGCCACATCGTTAGCAGCCAATCCGCGTTGACTCACTTGCGCAACCTCCAATGGCTCAGGGTCGGTCCCATTCAGCAGGCAGATGGCGCGGTATAAATTCAGCAGACCCATGCCCGAAACAGCCCGTTCGGCTGAAACATGCGAATGCTGCCGCCAAAGCACTCGCAAAATGTCTGCATCACGTTCACAAGTGGGCGACAGGCTCACGTGGCCGCCCTCTCCGGCAATGGGCACCCAGTCGCCACGGCGTGAGCGAACCAACGAGGACACCCCCAAGCCTGTGCCTGGCCCTATCAAACCTTTGGGTGCATCGGGCACTGGCTCACCTGGACCTATTTGCGCCAAATCACGAACGCTCAATGCAGGTGCCGCCATGGCCATGGCTTCCCAATCATTGAGCATGAGAAGACTGTCCAAACCCAAAGCTTGGCGAGTCGCCTCCACCGAAAACTGCCAATGGTTATTGGTCATGGTCAGCACATCACCATCAATGGGATTGGCGATGGCGACGCAAGCACGGCGAATGACTGGCTGACCTGCTTCTTGAAGATATGCCTGTGCTGCCGCCAGCAGATCTGGGTAGTCGCCCGTAGACAAGATTCGCTCTTGAACGATGGGTTGATGCTCACCATGCACCAAAGCAAATCGGGCATTGGTTCCGCCAATATCACCCAGCAAAACAGTAGAAACACCCATTTGGACAAGGTCCATCATCCAATCCCCGTTGGTTTAAAAAATAAGCAGGTTCATTCGGCAAAAATGCAAACCCACAGATCACATGAGGGCCTGTCGTGTGCCCACACCGAAAGTGTCAGCAGCTCAACGTCTGTGAATTCTTGTCGACTCACGAATCACCAACTCGGCTTCAATCAATCTGGCCGGCGGCTTGACCTTGTTCAACAAATCAAACATGGCCTTGGCAGCCGAAGTCCCAATTTCGTAAACCGATTGCCTGACCGACGTCAGGGGCGGCAGCGTGAATGCGGAGTGCGGCAGATCATCAAAGCCGATCAGCGACACATCTTCAGGGACACGCAAACCTGCTCGGTGCAATGCCAAACGGGCACCATAGGCCATTTGGTCATTGGCCACCAAGACGGCCGTAAATTGAACCCGCTGGTCCAGCAAACTGTTCATGGCCCTGAAGCCGCCCGCCTCTTGGTAGTCGCTGTAAACCACGAGCTGCTCATCGGTCACCATGTCCCGAATAAGCAACTCGGATCGATACCCTTCCAGCCTTTGCATCGCATCAGGGTGGTCAAGCGGCCCCGATATGAAGGCGACTCGTCGATGCCCCAAAGCATGCAAATGTCTGACCGCAAGGCATGCACCCTCGGTGTTGTCAAAGTCAATGCTGAACAAATTAGGGGCTGTTAATTGACGTCCCGTGACCACGACAGGCACCCTGGCAGCCATGTCCACCAAAGTGTCATCTGACAGTTTGCCTGTCAGGACAATAATCCCGTCCACTTTGCGTTCTTGCAGCATGAATAAGCGGTTTTTTTCTTCGGCCTCGTTCCAGTGGCCGCTCACAAACAAGGGCACGTAATTGGCCTTGTGCAACTCGTCCTCGATTCCACGCAAGGCTTCACCATAATACGGGCTGTCAATGAACTGGGTGAGCACGCCAATACTCATGGTGCGCCCACCCGCCAAACTTCTGGCCGCAGGGTCAGGGCGAAAGCCCAGCTCTTCAATCACGGACTTGACCAGCGCTTGTTTTTCAGCGCTGACTTTAGCTGTACCGTTCAGAATGCGCGAGACTGTGCTGGGAGAGACACCTGCCTGCTTGGCCACCATGCTGAGCGTTGACCGCTGCTTGCCAATTGCTTCTACCTGCATC
>CAJBLW010000393.1 GCA_903953985.1 uncultured Burkholderiales bacterium | reverse complement strand
TGTTGGCGTGGAATTCCATCAGGGCGGCCAGGTCAGCAAAGCCCAAGTCGTAAGTGCCAGAAGCCACGCGGGTGACCGCACCACCGGAGCCGTTGCCAGAGTCCACTGTGACGTCCAGCTTGGCGTCCTTGAAGTAACCTTTGGTACCGGGTACCAAAAAGAAGGCCGAGGGGCCTTCAAAACGCCAGTCCATCTGGAACTTAATGGGGGTGGTTTGTGCTTGCGCAGTGCCAAAAGCGGCAGCGGCGGCCAATACGGCGGTGGCCTTGAGTAAGAAACGCTTGTTCATGAGGGGCTCCAGGTTCAAAGAAACGGTGAATCTTGTATAGCAAATTCGGTGCCCATTATCGGCCATGGTCCTGACGCCGCGTGTCAGGTTGTACCCCTAGAAAACCCTGTTTTGGTGCCAGGCTGGATCTGGCTTGGCACCAAATTGAGGAATCTGTGGGACCTTTGCAGGGCTTTTCGGACTCAGTTGTGGGCTTGGGCCACCGCCAGTGCCGTCATGTTGAGCACTCGGCGCACTGTGGCCGCCGGGGTCAGGATGTGCGCTGTGCCGGCTGTGCCCATCAGGATCGGGCCCACCGTCACGCCGCCGCTGGTGGTGGTTTTCAGCACGTTGTACAAAATGTTGGCCGCATCCAGGTTGGGGCAGACCAGTAAATTGGCCGAGCCGCTCAGCGTGCTGTCTTCCAGGTACACATTGCGGATTTCGGGCTGCAAGGCGGCATCGCCGTGCAGCTCGCCATCGCACTCGATGTCAGGGTGTTGCGCCACAAACAGGTCACGCGCCAGACGCATCTTGCG
Source organism: uncultured Burkholderiales bacterium (assembly GCA_903953985.1). GTDB lineage: Bacteria > Pseudomonadota > Gammaproteobacteria > Burkholderiales > Burkholderiaceae_C > Limnohabitans_A. The sequence goes on along the minus strand of CAJBLW010000393.1, from coordinate 2,283 downwards.
GGCTGATGCGCGCTTGGACGAACCATAGCTGGAGTGCGACAGGAAAGCCACCTTGGGCACGATGCCAAAGCGCTGGATTTCTTTGACCGACATGGCCGCGATTTCGGCCAGCTGCTCGGCGCTGGGGTCTTCGTTCACATAGGTGTCGGTGATGAACAGCGGCCCCAAGTCACTCACGAGCGCGTTCACGGCGGCGTAATTGGTCGCACCTGCGTGTTTGCCCAAAATGCTGTCAATGCGCTCCAAGTGGGTTATGTAGCTGCCGGTCAGGCCGCAAATCAGGCTATCGGCATCGCCCAGCGACACCATCAACGCGCCAATGATGGTGTTGGAGCGGCGCACTGCTGCCTTGGCCACAGCGGGCGTGGCCCCGTGGCGTTTCATCAGCTGGTGGTAGTGCTCCCAGTACTGCCGAAATCTGACATCGTCTTCTGGGTTGACGTTGTCCACATCCACCCCCAGGCGCATGCGTAGCCCGGCTTTTTCGATGCGGGCGGCGATCACGCTGGGGCGGCCGATCAGGATGGGGTGGGCCAGTTGGTCATCGATGGCCATTTGGGCGGCACGCAGGGCGCGCTCGTCTTCGCCATCGGCATAGGCCACGCGCTTTTCGGCTTGGGGCACGGCCTTGGCGGCGTTGAAGATGGGGCGCATCAACAAACCGGTTTGTGAAACAAAGCTTTGCAGCTGCTGGCGGTAGGCGTCCATGTCGGTGATGGGGCGCGTGGCCACACCAGAGTCGGCGGCGGCCTGCGCCACGGCTGGGGCGATGCGCAAAATCAGGCGCGAGTCAAAAGGCGTCGGGATCAGGTAGTCGCGCCCAAAAGACAGCTCTTTGCCCGCGTAAGCGCTGGCCACTTCTTCGCTGATGTCGGCCTTGGCCAAGTCGGCGATTTGGCGCACGCAGGCCAGCTTCATGGCCTCGGTGATTTTGGTTGCACCGCAATCCAGTGCGCCCCGGAAAATGTAGGGGAAACACAGCACGTTGTTGACCTGGTTCGGGTAGTCCGAACGGCCGGTGGCGATGATGCAGTCGGGGCGAGCGGCTTTGGCCAGCTCAGGCCGGATCTCGGGCTCGGGGTTGGCCAGCGCCAGGATCACCGGGTCACGGGCCATGGTCTTGATCATGTCCACCGTCATCACGCCGGGGGCCGAGCAGCCCAGGAACACGTCCGCCCCGTTGACCGCATCGGCCAGCGTGCGGGCGTCGGTCTTTTGGGCGTAGCGTGCTTTGGACTCGTCGTAACCGCCAGGGCGGCCTTCGTAGATCACGCCTTTGGAGTCGCACACAAAAATGTTCTCGACCTTCACGCCCAAGCCCACCATCACATCCAGGCAGGCGATGGACGCAGCGCCTGCGCCCGACACGGCCAGTTTGATGCTGCCAATGTCCTTGCCCACCAGTTCCAAACCGTTGAGCATGGCGGCCGAGGCGATGATGGCCGTGCCGTGCTGGTCGTCGTGGAAGACCGGGATGTTCATGCGCTCGCGCAGCTTCTTCTCGATGTAGAAGCACTCGGGCGCCTTGATGTCTTCGAGGTTGATGCCGCCTAAAGTGGGCTCCATGGCAGCGATGATGTCCACCAGCTTGTCCGGGTCGCGTTCGGCCAGCTCGATGTCGAACACGTCAATGCCCGCGAACTTCTTGAACAGGCAACCCTTGCCCTCCATCACGGGCTTGGCCGCCAGCGGGCCAATGTCGCCCAGGCCCAGCACGGCCGTGCCGTTGGTGATCACGGCCACCAGGTTGCCACGCGATGTGAAGTCAAACGCTTTGGACGGGTCGGCCTCGATGTCCAGGCAGGGGTAAGCCACGCCGGGCGAATAGGCCAGCGACAAATCGCGCTGGTTGGACAGGGGCTTGGTCGGGTTGACCGAGACCTTGCCGCGTGTGGGAAAGCGGTGGTAGTCGCGGGCCGCTTCGCGCAGGGCTTCTTCGGCAGGTGAGAGTGGTTTTTGGCTCATGAAAGTGTCTCTTTGGCTGGAAAAGGAATTCAATGAGAAAGCGTAACCTATTTGCCGGGACTCATACCCTGCGGATTACCTGCATAAAAAGCAAAAAAGCCAAGCGCTAAGCTTGGCTTTTGGGGTCTTTGAGACGCTGGTCAGCGTTCAGTGGACTCAGTGCGCATCGGCTTGCTTGGCCGCTTCGACGGCATCGGTGCTGTCGCCTTTGGCGCCATTGAAGTACAGGTTCAAGAGCACGGCGCTGATGGACGCCAGCAAAATGCCCGATTCGATCAGCGGGTGGATGCTGTGGGGCATCCACTGCAGGTAGCGCGG
>CAJBLW010000392.1 GCA_903953985.1 uncultured Burkholderiales bacterium | reverse complement strand
TCTGATCAGAGAGGGCGTGGTCAAGGAGGTGACGATTCTGTCTGGGCCGAGCGTGTTTCACGCAGCAGTCAAAGCGGCGATGCTGCAATACAAGTGCACAGCCGAATCCGGAGAAATCACCGCGACCCAGGAGTTCGTTTTCAGAAATGATTAATGGACCGCAAATGTTGCGTTGAGTTTCAGCAGGCAGCCCCTGACGCAGGCCGATGCCATTCGGCTTGCGATTCAGGCACCACTGTGCTTTAGGTTGAAAGTAAACCTCCACCAGGCGCATATTGCCGTCGATCTCCACCGACCGTTTCTATACGATCCGGAACCGTCTATCTTCTGATCAAGCTGGAGGCATCGCCCGTCAACAAACGTCCACCACGGGCCATCAACAGCACGGCATAAGGCTGCACCAAAGCTCCGGGATGGTTCACCCCCCAAGGATCCACTCAATGCACGGCACCCGCCAGTGGGACACTCAAGGCGGGCTCGGCCAGCGCCGAGAACAAGGGTGTAAATAGCCATGGTGGAGAGATAGTGTTCAAGTGTGAATTGCAGGGCCCATACAAGCCCATCGTGTGGACCCTTGTTTAAACTCGCACCATGAACCCCATGACCACCGACACCCTGCAGCAAGCCCTGTCCGACCTGTTCGCCCCTTGGGTGCAGGCGCTGGACCTGAAGGTCGAGCGCTTTGACGCCGACAGCGTGACCCTGCGCTTGCCGCAAAGTGAGCAGCTCTCGCGGGTGGGCGGCATGCTGTGCGGCCAGGCCATGATGGCGGCGGCCGACACGGCCATGGTGCTGGCGCTGATCAGCCACTTTGGACAGTTCCGGCCCTGCAGCACGGTGCAACTGTCCAGCAGCTTCATGAAACCCCTGTCAGGCCAGGACGCGCTGGTCACGGCGCGGGTGCTGCGGGCGGGCAAAGCCATGGCCTTTGGCGAGATCGACCTGGCCGGGGCCGACGACGGCAAGAGCGTTTTCCGGGCCAGCACCACCTATGCCCTGATGTGAGCCGGGTTGTCAGCGGCCCGCCAGCCGGGCGTGGCTACAATACCGCCATTCTTGTTCTGAGGCTCTTCATGTCCAATCACAACGACGCACACACTTCTGACGACCCCGTGGAAAACGTGGTCAAGCACATTCCCTTGGTCATTCCGGCCGCTGGCGCGGTGCTGATTTTCTTGTTGGCTTTCATCGCCGTGTTCATGGCCTGAGGCTTTGTCGCCCCCCGGTGCACCGCCCTGGCCGCACCCCACCCACCCGCAACAGCTCGCGCTTTGCGGGTTTTATTTTGTCCGCACCGGCATGATGTGCAGTGCCTCTGGCGCGATCTGCAGCTGAACCCAAGCTCCCGAGCCAACCTGCAAACGCTGCAGCAGGCGGCTGGTCAGGTTCAGGGTGATGGTTTGACTGGGCAAGGCTTCAGGCCTGAGCGTGCACAAGCTGATTTCACCCAGCGACAACACCTCCAGCAACTGGCAGCGCAAACGGGTCTGGCCGGGCGACGCAACGCCGGGCACCTCGCCATCGGCCATCACGTCCACCTGCTCCCCGTTCAGCACCCAAGTCACAGGGGTGCCATCGTCGATCTTGTTCTTGTCGAACACCGCCAAGTCCAGACCGGTGCCTGATGACGCCGCATCGGTCCAGCGCAAGCGCCCCCAGCCGCCGTGGTCCTTGTGAAAGCGGCCCTCAAAATGGTTTTGAATGCCCACCAGCTCGGCCACCCGGGCGTTGCGCGGGCTGGCAAACACACGAGATGGCTCGCCGGTTTGCAGGGTCTGGCCTGCGTCCACGATCACCACCCGGTCGGCGAGGCGACGGGCCTCTGCCAGGTCGTGCGTCACGAGCAGCATGGGCACCGACACCTTTTGGCGCAAAGCAGCCAACTCGCGGTACAGCGCCTGGCGCGTGGGCGCATCCACCGCAGAAAACGGCTCGTCCAGCAACAAGACGCCGGGCAAAGCTTGGGGTGTAGGGCTTGGGTCCGCTGTGGGCCTGGGCATGACCCGCACCAGGGCCCGCGCCAACGCCACGCGCTGCTGCTGACCGCCAGACAATTGCGAGGGCCTGCGCTGGCTCAGCGTGGCCAGCCCCAAGCGGGCCAGCAAAGTCTGCACATCCGCGATCGACCAGCCCGGCCCAGCGGCCAGCGCCACATTGGCCTGCGCCGTCATGTGCGGAAACAGCGCGTAATGCTGGAACACCAGGCCCGCCCTGCGCTGCTGCGGGCTCAGCTGCACGCCCGCTGCCGTGTCCAGCCAAGCCTGGCCCGCCACCCGAATGTGGCCTTGCACATCGGCAGGCGTCCACAGCCCGGCGATGGCGCGCAGCATGCTGGTTTTGCCACTGCCCGACGGCCCGACCAGGGCCACCAACTCGCCCGCGCCGCAGTCAAACTCAGCCTCCAGCCGAATCGGGCTGGCAGAGCGCAGTTGAACTTGCAAGCCTTGCATCAGCGCTCCTGCAGGGCACGGCCGCGTTGGCCCACCCGGTCAAAGGCCAACACCAGCGTGAGCGCCAGCAAAGACACGCCCACCAGCGCCAACGCCATCACATGGGCCGACTGCAAATCCATGCCTTGCACCTTGTCGTACAGCGACACCGACAGAGTGCGGGTCTCGCCTTCGATGTTGCCGCCCACCATGAGCACCACGCCAAATTCTCCCAGCGTGTGCG
>CAJBLW010000391.1 GCA_903953985.1 uncultured Burkholderiales bacterium | reverse complement strand
TGGCAGCTCGTCAACAAACCGGCTTTTCAGGTGGTAGCGCGTTTGCCCGTGCAGCATGCGCGTTTGCGAATGGCTCAGGTACAGGCGCTGGCGCGCGCGGGTGATGGCCACGTACATGAGGCGGCGCTCTTCTTCCAGGCCGTCAAAGTCGTTCATCGCGTTTTCATGCGGGAACAGGCCTTCTTCCAGCCCGGTGATGAACACCGCATCAAACTCCAAACCCTTGCTGGCGTGTACCGTCATGAGTTGCACCGCGTCTTCGCCGGCCTGCGCCTGGTTGTCACCCGCCTCCAAGGAGGCGTGGGTGAGAAATGCTGCGAGCGGGCTCATGGTCACACCGTCTTCGCTGAACTCGTCAACCGTGCCGAGGTTTGATTCGGGTGAAGTGCTCAGACCTTGGCTGGCAGGGCTTTGCGACAGACCCTGCGGCATGGCCACTGCACTGCGTCCAAAACCTTCTTGCGTGACAAAGCTCTCGGCGGCGTTGACCAATTCTTCCAAGTTCTCCACCCGATCGGCACCTTCTTTTTCGGCGCGGTAATGGTTCACCAGCCCGGTTTTTTCGAGCACCAAGTCGATGATCTCGCGCAGCGTCATGCCCTCGGTCTGCTCGCGCAGCACATCGACCATGGCCACAAACGCCGCCAGATTGGCCCCGGCCTTGCCTGTGGTGGCGCTCACCGCATCGTGCAGCGAACAGCCTGCGGCACGCGCAGCGTCTTGCAGCTGCTCGATGCTGCGCGCCCCGATGCCGCGAGGCGGGAAGTTGACCACCCGCAAAAAGCTGGTGTCGTCGTTGGGGTTCTCCATCAGGCGCAAATACGCCAGCGCGTGCTTGATCTCGGCACGCTCAAAAAAGCGCAAACCGCCGTACACGCGGTAAGGAAAGCCCGCATTGAACAGCGCCGTTTCCAGCACCCGGCTTTGGGCGTTGCTGCGGTACAGCAGGGCCACTTCCTTTCGCTCAAACCCGTCTTGCTTGACCAACTGGCGCAATTCTTCCACCAGCCATTGGGCTTCGGCAAAGTCAGACGGCGACTCCACCACCCGCACCGGCTCGCCCGAGCCTTGGTCCGTGCGCAGGGTTTTGCCCAAGCGGGTTTTGTTGTGGCTGATCAGGTGGTTGGCCGAGTCGAGGATGTTGCTGTAGCTGCGGTAGTTTTGCTCCAGCTTGATCTGGTGTTGCACCTGAAACTCGCGCACAAAGTCGGCCATGTTGCCCACGCGCGCACCCCGGAAGGCATAAATGCTCTGATCGTCGTCGCCCACAGCCAAGATGGCACATTCACTGCCTTCACCCGGCAAGCCCGCCAGCTGCTTGAGCCAGGCGTATTGCAGCTTGTTGGTGTCCTGAAATTCGTCCACCAAAATATGGCGAAAGCGGCGGCGGTAATGCTCACGAACATGAACGTTGTCGCGCAGCAACTCGTAAGAGCGCAACATCAACTCGCCAAAATCCACCACGCCTTCGCGCTGGCACTGCTCTTCGTACAGTTGGTAGAGCTCCACCTTGCGGCGGGTTTCGTCGTCGCGCACCGTCACATCACCGGGGCGCTGGCCGTCTTCTTTGCATCCCGAAATGAAATACTGCACCTGCTTGGGCGGAAAGCGGTCTTCGTCCACATTGAACTGCTTGCACAGCCGCTTGACAGCAGACAACTGGTCTTGCGTGTCCAAAATTTGAAAAGTCTGCGGCAAACCCGCCAGCTGGTGATGCGCCCGCAAAAAGCGGTTGCACAGACCGTGAAACGTGCCAATCCACATGGCATTCACGTTCACCGGCAGCATGGACTGCAAACGCAGCTTCATCTCTTTGGCGGCTTTGTTGGTGAAAGTGACGGCCAAAATGCCACCGGGCGAGACCTGCGAAGTCTGCAGCAACCAGGCAATGCGCGTGGTCAGCACCCGCGTTTTGCCCGAACCAGCACCGGCCAGAATCAAAGCATGCTCAGACGGCAAGGCCACGGCTCGGAGCTGCTCTTCGTTGAGCTGGGCGAGCAAGGGAAATGAGGCGGCCTCGGTAGACAAGGCGTTCGGGGGGAAATCAGACAGCATCTGCCAATTGTAGAAACATCACACCGGTCGAGTACGAGACATGCGGCCCACGGGCCGTGTGCCATGATCCACTACTGTTGACTGCACCGAATGATGGCCACAACGATGACCCCTGATTCTTGTCCGGCCCCGGACCCCGGAACCACACGATGAAGATTTTTTACGGCTGGCGCATGGTAGGTGCCGCCTGTGGCATCCAGTTTCTGCTCGCCGCCTTCCTGACCCAAGCGCTGGGCCTGTACATCGCGGTGCTGTCCGACGAGATGGGTTGGAGCAAAACCACCTTGTCCGGCGCTGCGGCGCTGCAGTCGGTCGAGGCCGCCATCATCGGCCCGGTGCTGGGCTGGGTGATGGACCGGGTAGGCCCTCAAAAAATGATCCGCTTGGGCATGGTGCTGCTCAGCGCAGGTTTGCTCTTGCTCAGTCAGGTCGACAGCGTGACCACCTTTTATGTCAGCTCAGTGTTGATGGCCATTGGGGCCAGTTTGGGTGGCTACTTCCCCCTGTCGGTGGCCTTGGTGCATTGGTTCGAGAAATTCCGCGCCCGCGCCCTGTCCATCATGAGCTTGGGCCTGGCCATGGGCGGGCTGGTGGTGCCGTTGATGGCCTGGTCCATGCAGCATTGGGGCTGGCGTGCCACCGCGGCAGGTTCGGGCGTGCTGGTTTTGCTGACGGGCCTGCCGATGGCCGGCATGATCCGAAGACGCCCCGAAGACCATGGCGAGCACATCGACGGCATCGACCCTGCCATGCGCGTGGCGGCCGTGCGCGAGGGCCAAGCAGTGCCACCGCCCCAGTTCGAGTTCACCGTCGGTCAGGCCTTGCGCACACGCGCCTTCTGGATGCTGGCGATTGGCCACGGCTTGGCCCTGCTGGTGGTTTCGGCCGTGAATGTGCATGCCATCACCCACATGAAAGAAGGCTTGGGTTACTCGGTGGCCACGGCCAGTTGGGTGATCCTGATCATGACCTTTGGCCAGCTGGCCGGGGTACTGATGGGGGCCACCATGGGCGACTGGTTCGACAAAAGGAAGGTGTCCGCCCTGTGCATGCGGGCCCTCGGTATCGGCATGTTGTGCCTGAACTATGCCACCAGCATGGCCATGCTGGTGGCGTTCGGGGTCTTCCATGGCATCGCTTGGGGCCTGCGCGGCCCTTTCATGCAGGCCATCCGCGCCGATTATTTCGGCCGCAACGCGATTGGCCTGATCCTGGGGCTGTCGGCGGCCATCATTGCGCTGGGCCAAATTGCCGGTCCCATGATCGCCGGGGTGCTGGCCGATCTGACGGGGGATTACCAACTGGGCTTTAGCCTGCTGGCCTTGCTGGCGGCACTGGGTTCGCTGTCCTTCATGCTGGCCACAAAACCAGATCAGCCTGTTCAGGCATAAGGGAACGCACCGGCCCCTTCAGCCCTGGGCAGCATCCTGCCGGATCATGTCCACGGCTTTTTCGGCCATCATGACGATCGGGGCATTGGTGTTGCCCGACACCAAGGTCGGCATGGCCGAAGCATCCACCACCCGCAAGCCCAGAACCCCGCGCACCCGTAACCTTTCATCGAGCACTGCCATAGGGTCTTGCCCCATTTTGCAAGTGCCACTGGGGTGGAAAATCGTGGCGCCTTGGTCACGGCAAAAATCCAGCCATTGCGCATCGTTTTGCGTCTTTGGGCCCGGTCGCACTTCATGTTTGACCAACCCTTGCATGGCCTGCGTTTGAGCCAAAGCGCGCGCCAGCTTGACACCGGCCAGCAGGGTGTTTTGGTCTTCTTGTGTTGACAAATAGTTGGGCACCATTTCGGGCGCTGCCAAGGGGTCCGTTGAGCGTATGCGAACATGCCCCCGCGAAGTCGGACGCAGCTGACACACTGAAAACGTGAAACCTGAGTACGGGTGCACTTGGCCACCGGCCATGTCCGCAGACAACGTGGCCACATGAAATTGGATATCCGGCGTCAGCGCATCGGGCAAGGCCTTCATGAAACAGCCCCCCTGGTTGATGCCCACAGCCAATGGGCCGCTGCGGTGACGCAGCCACTGCCACGCCAAACCCAGCTTCCCCGTCCAAGAGCGCAAGCTGTCGTTGGTGGTGGGCTGGGTTGACTCAAAGATCATGCGCACCTGCAAATGGTCTTGCAAATTCTGGCCCACGCCGGGCAAGTCCTGGACCACGGGGATGCCTAAACCTTGAAGCAGTGGCGCAGGTCCAATACCCGAAAGTTGCAGCAACTGGGGCGACTGAATGGCCCCCGCGGACAACAGCACTTCAGCACGGCAAAAGGCCTCGCGCTCCACGCCGTCTTGCAAGAACCGCACCCCCTGGGCTCGAGCTTGAGGGCCGCTGGTATCCATCAACACGCGCGCGGCGTGCGCACCTGTCAGAACCGTCAAATTAGGTCTGTGCCGAGCAGGCTTGAGGTAGCCTTTGGCTGTACTCCAGCGCCAGCCTTTCCAGGTGGTGAGTTGGTAATAACCAGCGCCCTCTTGGCCGGCGCCATTGAAGTCCTCATTGCGGGGCACACCCAGTTCGCCGGCGGCATCGATGAAACGCTCAATCAAGGGATCGCGGGAGCCAATGTCAGAAACTGACAAAGGACCTTCTGCTCCGTGCCACCGGCTGGCGCCCCGCTGGTTGCGCTCAGAGCGAATGAAGTAGGGCAGCACATCGCGATAAGACCAGCCGTCATTGCCCAGTGCCGCCCAATGGTCATAGTCTTGGTGCTGCCCCCGGATGTAGATCAGGCCATTGATGGCGCTGGAGCCACCCAGAGTTTTACCTCGGGGCCAGTAGATGCGTCGCCCGTTCATGTGGGGGTCGGGGTCGGTGTAAAAACACCAGTTGTAACGCGGATCCCACATGGTTTTGCCATACCCAATCGGCAAATGCAGCCACAAAGACCGATCAGGGGGCCCGGCTTCCAGCAACAGCACACGGACGTGAGGGTCTTCGCTCAGGCGCCCAGCCAGCACGCAGCCAGCGGATCCTGCACCCACCACGATGTAGTCAAAGGTGTCTTTCATGTGCATTCCCCCCCTTGTTGTTGATCTTTGCATGGATTTTCCGCTGCGCATGACACTTTGGCGCCTTGTCAGGCAGCTGGTCAGACAATGCGGGTAGAATCAGACACCGGGCCCAAGATTCTTGCGCCCGGTTTTTTTTGCCCTGAACCTGCAACGGGTTCACACCCAAGGGCTCAAAAGCCGGCCAAGCCAAGCGCTCACTCGTTCTTTCAACGAATCCTTCTTTGGAGCTTGGTTTTCTCATGGAAATTTTTGACTACGACAACATCCTGTTGCTGCCGCGCAAGTGCCGCGTGGAAAGCCGTTCCGAGTGCGACGCGGGCGTCGAACTGGGTGGACGCAAGTTCCGCCTGCCCGTAGTGCCCGCCAACATGAAAACGGTGATCGACGAAAAGATCTGCCTGTGGATGGCGCAAAACGATTACTTCTACGTCATGCACCGCTTTGACCTGGACAACGTCCAGTTTGTGCGCGATATGCATGGCAAGGGCGTTTATGCCTCCATCTCACTGGGCGTTAAGGCCCCTGACCGTGCCACGGTGGACCAACTGGCTTCTGAGAACCTGGTGCCCGAGTACATCACCATCGACATCGCCCACGGCCATGCCGACAGCGTGCGCGACATGATCGGCTACATCAAGGCCAAACTGCCCAAGAGCTTCGTGATCGCTGGCAACGTGGCCACACCCGAAGCCGTAATCGACCTGGAAAACTGGGGCGCTGACGCCACCAAAGTGGGCGTGGGCCCGGGCAAGGTCTGCATCACCAAGCTCAAGACCGGTTTTGGCACGGGGGGCTGGCAGTTGTCGGCCCTCAAGTGGTGCGCACGTGTGGCCACCAAACCCATCATTGCCGACGGCGGCATCCGAAGCCACGGCGACATCGCCAAAAGTGTGCGCTTTGGTGCGAGCATGGTCATGATCGGCTCCTTGTTTGCGGGCCACGAAGAGTCACCCGGCAAAACCGTCGAGGTCGATGGCGAGCTGTTCAAGGAGTACTACGGCTCGGCCTCGGACTTCAACAAGGGCGAGTACAAGCACGTCGAAGGTAAGCGCATTCTGGAGCCGATCAAAGGCAAGCTGGCCAACACACTCATCGAGATGGAGCAGGACGTGCAAAGCTCCATCAGCTACGCCGGTGGCACCAAGTTGATGGACATTCGCAAGGTGAACTATGTCACCTTGGGTGGTGACAACGCGGGCGAACACCTGTTGATGTGAGCGGATCACAGTATTTGCAACAAGGGGAGCCAGTGGCTCCCTTTTTTTTAGCCTGATTTGCAAAACTTCAACCGTCAGGTCGGTGGCTTCAGCCTCGACATTCAGACTCAAGTAGCATCCCACAGTGCGCGGATTTGGCTTGGCCCTCTAGGTGAAAACCATAGTGCTGGCCCTATGGTTTTCACCACTGTGGATCTCTCTGAACCACTTGCATTTTGTTATCTTTCTGATTGAATGAGCTTATCGCTTCGAGAAGCAAAAATCATCCAACCGATCAGGAGCAACGCATGCAAGGCTTTGGCAAACGAGATTTTCTTAAACTGGCTGCGGCAGGCTCTGCCACCAGCCTCATGGGTATTCCGATGCAGGCTTTGGCTCAAGCGGCCAAGGGGGGGGTCGTGGTGATTGGCACCACACAAAAACCTCGGCACCTGAATTCCGCCGTGCAGAGCGGCATCGCCACCATGATGCCCTCCGCCCAGTTGTTTGCCTCACCCATCCGCATGGATGCCAACTGGAAGCCACAGCCCTATCTGGCCGAGCGCTGGGATTTGTCGCCCGACAACCGCAGTGTCACCCTGTACCTGCGCAAAGACGCTGTTTTCCACGATGGCAAGCCCATCACCGCGGAAGACGTGAAGTTCTCCATCGAGACCATCCGCGACAACCACCCCTTCAAGACCATGTATGGCCCGGTCAATGCCGTCACCATTTCGGACCCGCACACCGCTGTGGTGCGTCTGTCCGAGCCCCATCCGGCGCTGCTGCTGGCCATGTCCACATCGCTCACGCCCATCATCCCCAAGCACATTTTTGGCGATGGCACCGATGTCAAGGTCCACCCCCGCAACGCCAACCCGGTGGGCTCTGGCCCCTTCAAGTTGGTGGAATTCAAGCCGGGTGAATTCATCGTGATGGAACGCTTCGACAAGTTTTTCCTCAAAGGCGCACCCAAGCTCGACCGCATCATCGTGCGCGAATTCAAGGACTCCTCCAGCATGATGCTGGCCTTCGAACGCGGTGAAATCGACGTCCATTCCGAATTGACCGATGCCGGGCTGATTGAACGGGCCAAGAAAAATACCAACGTCTCTGTGACCCGCATGGCTCCGGCCATTGGCCCGCTGATTTGGCTGGCCTTCAACACCAAGAGCCCCAAGCTCAGCGACAAGCGGGTGCGCCAGGCCATCAACTTTGCGCTGGACAAAAAGTACCTGACCGACACCCTGCTGGGCAAGGTGCATGGCCGCTCCACTGGCCCGATTGCGTCGGGCAGCCCCTACTACGAGCCTCAAGTCGAAAAGTACGACATGAATTTGCAAAAGGCGGCCAAGCTGCTTGACGATGCGGGCTACAAACCCGGTGCCAACGGCACACGGCTCACCCTGGACTTGGACTACATCCCCGGTGCAACCGAGGGCAAAGTGATTCAGGAATACACCAAGGTCGCCTTGGGCAAGGTCGGCATTGAGGTCAATGTGCGCAACTCGCCCGACTTTCCGACTTGGGCGCGTCGCATCTCTTCACACCAGTTCGACATGACGGTCGATTCGGTCTGGAACTGGGGTGACCCGGTGATCGGCGTGCACCGCACGTGGTTGAGCTCCAACATCAAGCCGGGCATCATCTGGTCCAACACGCAAAACTACACCAACCCCAAGGTGGACGAACTGCTGGCCTCTGCAGGCAAAGAGTCGGTCATGGCCAAACGCAAGGCCATGTACTCGCAAATGCAAAAGATCGTCGTGGACGAGTGCCCGGTGGCCTTCTTGTTGGAGTTCAACTTCAACATGGCCTTCAACGCCAAAGTGCAAAACCGCCCGGCTGGCATCTGGGGTCTGGTCGATGGCATCACCGACACCAGCATCAAAGGCTGATGGCCCCTGGCCATCTTCCATTGACAAGGGCAGCGTGCATGGTCCTGTTTGAACCCTCTGCACCCTGCCACTCGCCGAAAGCAGCGCATTGAATACCCTTTTCACGATATTGCGCCGCTTGGCTGTGGCCGCCGGTCTCATGGTGGCGGTGCTGGCCATCAACTTCACACTCATTCACGCCGCACCCGGGGATCCGGCCAGCGTCATTGCCGGCGAAATGGGCGGTGGCGATCAGGCCGTGATCGACAGCATCAAGAAAGCCTATGGGCTGGACAAGCCCTTGCCCGAGCAGTTCATCACCTATCTGGGCAAAAGCGTGCGGGGTGATCTGGGCATGTCCTACACCTACAACAAACCCGTCAGCAGCTTGATCTCTGAGCGCATCGGCCCCACCATCTTGCTGGTGCTGACAGCCCTGCTCGTGGCCATCGTCGTGGGCACTTTACTGGGGGTGTTTGCATCGCTCAAACCCAAAAGCTTCTCCAGCGCAGTGGTGACGGTTTTTTCACTCACCGGACTGGCCATGCCGGTGTTTTGGACGGGTATTTTGCTGGTGATCTTGTTTGGCAAAGTCTGGCCCGTGATGCCCATCGCTGGCATGTACGACGTTCGCAACTACGGCGCCACCGGATGGGCCGCCGCTCTGGATGTGCTGCACCACCTCGTCTTGCCCGCCCTCACCCTGACCCTGGTCTATCTAGCCCAGTACAGCCGTCTGGCCCGGGCCAGCATGCTGGAGGTGCTGAGCTCGGACTATGTGCGAACGGCCAAGGCCAAGGGCCTGCACCAAGGTGTCGTGGTTTTTAAACATGCCCTGCGCAATGCGCTGATGCCTTTGGTCACCATAGCGGGTTTGCAGTTTGGCAACCTGGTTTCGGGTGCAGTGCTGGTGGAAACCGTTTTTTCATGGCCTGGTCTGGGTACGCTGGCATTGGACGCCATCCTCGGACGCGACTACCCGACCTTGCTGGGCGTGCTGACTTTCTCGTCTCTGTTTGTGATCACAGCCAATCTGCTCACCGATTTGAGCTACCGCTGGATCGACCCCCGATTGCGTGGCAAATGATGACTGCTCCTACCCTGACACCTGATGTGCCTAACCAACCGGGGCAAAAAACGGTGAGCACTTTGTCGCCCTGGCGCGAAGCATGGCGCGTGTTCCGGGGCAACAAGGCAGCCATGCTGGGTCTGGTCTCGCTCATCCTGATCATGCTCGTCATGCTGGTCGGCCCCGCTTGGTATGCCGTCGATCCGTTTGGCATTGTGGCGCCACCTTTTCATGAACCGTTTGTGGACTCCCGTTACTGGCTGGGCAGCGACTACCTGGGCCGCGACATCGTGGCGGGCATGCTGATCGGTGGCCGCGCCACGCTGCTGGTGGGCGTCAGCTCGGCCGCCATCACGGTGGTGATTGGCATCTCTGTGGGTGCTCTGGCAGGCTACTTCGGCGGGTGGATTGACGTCTTGCTCTCGCGCCTGACCGAACTCTTCCAGGTGCTGCCCGCCTTGCTGTTTGCCATGGTGCTCGTCACGCTGTTTCAGCCCAGCTTGGGCGTGGTCATCTGCGCCATCGGCATGGTCAGCTGGACCGGCACAGCGCGCCTGACACGGGCCGAATTCATCCGTCTGCGCGGGCTCGAATACGTCAACGCGGCGCGCACCATGGGCGCGGGCCACTGGCGCCTGATCTGGCGCGAAATTCTGCCCAATGCCATGGCACCACTCATCGTCTCTGCCACCTTGGTGGTGGGCGTGGCCATCTTGTTTGAAGCGGGCCTGAGCTTTCTGGGGTTGTCCGACCCCAATGTGATGAGCTGGGGCATGATGATCGGCTCCAACCGCCGCCACATTCTGGAGTGCTGGTGGGCTGTGACGCTGCCTGGCGCTGCGATTTTCCTGACGGTGTTGTCGGTCAGTCTGGTGGGCGATGGCCTCAACGATGCACTGAACCCCAAAATGCATTTGCGCTGAGCCCAAAGACACCCGCATGACCTCCCCCATTGACATGACAGAAACAGCGACCCACACGGCGCCCTTGCTCGAAGTGCGCGGCCTGGGCGTCGAGTTCCAGACCCGGGGCGGTACAGCCCATGTGCTGGAAGACATCCACCTGCAACTGAGACGGGGCGAAACGCTCGGTCTGGTGGGCGAATCAGGCTGCGGCAAAAGCATCACAGCACTGGCCTTGATGCGCCTGATCCCGCAGCCCCCTGGGCGCATCACTTCGGGCCAAATCCTGTTCGAAGGAAAGGATCTGCTGCAACTGCCCGAAGCCCAAATGCGTCGTGTGCGCGGCAACCGCATCTCCATGATTTTTCAGGAACCCATGACGTCTTTGAACCCCGCTTACAGCGTGGGCGATCAGATCATGGAATCGGTGCGCCTGCACCAAGGGCTCGATGCGCAGGCCGCTTTGGCTCGGGCCATCGAGATGCTCGAAGCCGTGGGCATACCGGACGCAGCAGGCCGGGTGCATCAGTTCCCCCACCAATTTTCGGGCGGCATGCGCCAGCGCGTCATGATCGCCATGGCCCTGGCCTGCCAGCCCGATGTACTGATCGCCGATGAGCCCACCACGGCGCTCGACGTGACCGTGCAGGCCCAAATTTTTGATCTCATCAGCGAGATGCGAGAGCGCACCGGCACTGCCGTGCTCTTGATCACCCACGACATGGGCGCAGTGGCCGAGATGACCGACCGGATGGCCGTGATGTATGCGGGCCGCATGGTAGAAGAAGGGCCGACCGATCTGATCCTGTCGCGCCCCAGCCACCCCTATACCCAGGGCCTGATTGCCTGTGCACCGGGCCGCAACCCGCAAAGCCACGGTGAGCCCTTGCAAGAAATTCCGGGCACCGTGCCTTCATTGCTGGAACGACAAGGTGGCTGCACCTTTGCGGACCGCTGCAGCCACACGCAACCACGCTGCCGCACCCATGTGCCGCCCAGCACCTGGGTGCAAAGCGGCCACCGCGTGATGTGCTGGCTCTACCCCGACACGGAAGGAACTCGCGCATGAGTGACACCTTGTTGCAGGTGTGTGATCTGCAAGTGCATTACCCCCTCAAGGGCGGTTTTCTCAAGCCCAAAACCGTGCTCAAGGCGGTGGATGGCGTGAGCTTCGAGATCGAGCGCGGCCGTACCTTTGGCATCGTGGGCGAAAGTGGCTCGGGTAAAAGCACCACCGCCCTGGCCGTGATGCGCCTGGCCCCGGTGACT
Source organism: uncultured Burkholderiales bacterium (assembly GCA_903953985.1). Taxonomy (GTDB): domain Bacteria; phylum Pseudomonadota; class Gammaproteobacteria; order Burkholderiales; family Burkholderiaceae_C; genus Limnohabitans_A. The sequence goes on along the minus strand of CAJBLW010000391.1, from coordinate 10,351 downwards.
GCAGGCCATGTGGTGCTGGGCGATGCCCCCATCAGCACACTGCAAGGCGAAGCCCTGCGGCTGCAGCGCAAGCGCTTTCAGATGGTGTTTCAGGACCCGTTTGCCTCGCTCAACCCCAGGGTGCGAGCCGGTCAGGCGATTCGGGATGCACTGGATTTGATGGATGTAGGCATGCCCATCGAGCGCGACGACCTGGCGCGCACGCTGTTCTTGCAAGCCGGTCTGCGCCCCGAGCAAATGCAGTTGTTCCCACACCAATTCTCTGGTGGCCAGCGCCAGCGCATCGCCCTGGCCCGCGCCCTGGCCGGTAGACCCGAACTGCTGGTTTGTGATGAACCCGTGTCGGCACTCGATGTGGCCATTCAGGCACAGATCCTGAACCTGATGCAGAGGCTGCAAAAAGAGCTGGGTCTGACTTACCTGTTCATCTCGCACGACCTGGGCGTCATCCGCCACATGTGCGATGACATCGCCGTCATGTACCTGGGGCAATTCGTCGAACGCGCACCCCGCGAAGACCTGTTTGCCCACCCCCTGCACCCCTACACACTGGCTCTGTGGTCGGCCGCCCCTTCCATGGATGCTCGCGGCCAAAAACGCAAACTGCGCATTCGCCTGCAAGGCGATCCACCCAGCCCGCTCAATGTGCCCAGTGGCTGCCGTTTTGCCAGCCGCTGCCCCTTTGCCGAAGACGCGTGCCGCGCCTCACCCCCGCCCTTGCGTGAAGTACTGCCCGGTCACCATGTGGCCTGCCACCGGGTATCCGACAGCGGCCAGGCTCTTTACCCCTTGCCCACGATCAGCTAAAGCGCTGGCCCCACTTTTCAGGAGAACTGCCATGAGCACCACCACCATTTACGTGGCCCGCGAGATCATCACCATGAACCCCATGCAGGCCACAGCCACGCATGTGGCAGTGCGCGATGGCCGCATTCTGGGCGTAGGCCATTTGGACGAACTCGCCCAATGGGGCGCGTACACGCTGGACACCCGCTTTGCCGAATGCACGCTGATGCCGGGTCTGATCGAAGGCCACTGCCACCTCAAAGAAGGCGGCATGTGGGACTTGGAGTACTTGGGCTGGTTTGACCGCCTGAATCCCTGGGGCCAGACCGTCAAAGGCCTGCGCTCCATGGAGGCTGTGGTGCAACGCCTGATCGAGATTGACCGCAAGATGCAGCAGGGCGGCGAATCTGCCGACAAACCCTTGTTGGCCTGGGGCTTCGATCCGATTTATTTTGGTGGCGAACGCATGACGGTGGACCACCTGGACCGGGCCAGCACCACCCGCCCGATCGTGATTGCGCACGCCAACGGCCACCTGATGAACGTCAACAGCACCATGCTGCGCATCGCCGAAGTCGACGAAGACATCGAAGTCGAAGGCGTCGTCAAATTCAAGGACGGCCCCCGCAAGGGCCACCCCAACGGCGAATTGCAGGAACCAGCAGCCATGCACCTGGTCATGCGCCATGTGGGCACTGCCGGGCTCATGTCGCCCATGAACGAGACCGGCATGATGAACTTTGCGCGCCTGGCCAAGATGCAGGGCGTGACCACCGCCACCGACCTGGTCAACACCCTGAGCGAAGCCGATTGCGCGGTGCTGGAATCGGCCCTGGCCCAAGACGAATGCTGCGTGCGCATCCTGCCCGCCTTCAAGGCATTTCACGGCACACACGGCGCCACGCAAGGCGCCGAGCACGTCAACGCCATGAAAAAGCGCAACACCGACAAGCTGCGTTATGGCTTGGTCAAGATGATGCTGGACGGCTCCATCCAGGGCTTTTCGGCGCGCATGCGCTGGCCCGGCCACTTCAACGGTGAACCCAACGGCATCTGGGTCACCGCCCCCAGCCAGTACGAGGCTGACTTCGAGATCTACCACCGCGCAGGCCTGCACATCCACACCCACACCAACGGCGATGAAGCCAGCCTGGCGGCGATTGACGCGTTGGAGCGCGTGCTGGCCCGTGCCCCGCGCACCGACCACCGCCACACCCTGCAACACGCGCAAATGGTCGATGCCCCGATGTTCCGCCGCATGGCCAGCCTGGGCCTGTGCGTCAACCTGTTTGCCAACCACCTGTGGTACTGGGGCGACCAGCATTACGAAATGACCATGGGTCCCGACCGCGCCCACCGGCTCGATGCCTGCGCCAGCGCCCTGGCCGCCGGGGTACCTTTGGCCATCCACTCGGACGCCCCGGTCACGCCGCTGGGCCCGCTGTTCACCGCCTGGTGCGCCGTCAACCGCATCACGCCCAAAGGCCGCCTGCTGGGGGAAAAAGAACGCCTCACGGTGCCGCAAGCGCTGCACGCCATCACTCTGGGCGCAGCCTGGACCCTGAAGATGGACCACGAAATCGGCAGCATCGAAGTGGGCAAACGCGCCGACTTTTGCGTGCTGCTTGACAACCCGCTGACCCTGGGCGCCGAAAAGCTCAAAGACGCCCGGGTCTGGGGCACCGTGCTGGGAGGCCAAATTTTCCCATCGCAAGTGGCCTGATCAAAGCCCTGCTCCCTGCTGCGTCCAACATGCACAAGACCCCGACACCACCCCCCATTCCCCTGACAGTGATTGGCGGATTTCTGGGCTCAGGCAAAACCAGTTTGCTGGTGCATTGGCTGCAACAAGCACAAAGCCAGCGCATCGCGGTGCTGGTCAATGACTTTGGCGCCATCAACATCGACGCCGAACTGCTGAGTGAAAGCAACAGCGACACCATCGCGCTGAGCAACGGCTGCGTGTGCTGCCAGATTGGCGGGGACCTGAGCCAGGCCCTGCTGCAAGTGCTGGACAAGCCTCAGCCATTTGATGCCATCGTCATCGAGGCCAGCGGGGTATCAGACCCCTGGCCCATCGCCCAGATCGCGCTGGCCGACAAACGCCTTAGCCTGCATGGCGTACTGGTGGTGGTGGACGCCGCCGCTGTGCGCGCGCACGCCACCGACCCCTTGCTGCACGACAGCCTGCTGCGCCAACTGCGCGCCGCTGATCTTCTGGTGCTCAACAAAACCGACCTGTGCAGCGATCAGGAGATCCAGGCATGCACCATCTGGCTGCACGAGACCGTCGGACCCGTGCCCTGCCTGCACAGCCAATATGGGCAACTGCCATTGGCTCTGCTGCAAGCCGACTGGGAGCCTGAGTCGGCCACGCCCTCTGCGGTTTTGCCTGATCACCTTTGCAACGAGCAATGCACCCACGATCACGATCACGATCACGATCATGGTCACGGGTATGACCACAGCCATAACGCAGACCATGCCAGCCTGTTCACCAGCGACAGCCGCAGTCCCGCGCAGGTGTTTCACACCGCCTGGCTGCGCGAACAACTGCAGCAAACACCCACCTGGGTCATGCGCCTCAAAGGCTGGGTGCGCACCCACGAACACGGCTGGTCTGAAATCCAATTCGCAGGTCGCCACGCCAGCGTGCAACGCGCTCGCCATACGCCCACGCAAGCCCGCGTTCTCACCATTTCGCTGCGCTCTCCCCACCGGGCACACGCCATGCCCTCCTGGATGGATAGGGTGTGGGGCCCCGCATAGACTCCAAGTCCAGCGACAAACTGACGCAGACGCAGACGGAAAAGCACCACAGTGTTGTGCAGTCATCGATTGCCGCGCTTCGCTCGCATTGACAAAAAATAGGGAGTGGGCTTGTCATGTCGTGAGTGCGTGACCCTGTCATGACCCAGTGAGCCGCGTGGGCGGCTGCAGAAAACGTCAACGATGATGGTGCTCGACGAACCCGTAAAAACCCTGACGCGGGTGATGAACACGGACCCGCTCATACGGTGTAAATCTCCCCTCACAACGGGTTGTTTCAGAGTGAGATTGAAAACATTGTGACGCAAAAAAACCTCGATACTCATGCCACTCACGCTCAAACTGGCCCTGAACGTGGCCATCAACTGGCTCTAGTGTCTGCCCGTCAGCGGCCCCAAACTTCACCGCAGCAAACACCATCAAAGGTGACTGCACAGACGAAACAACGTTTGAAAAACCCACAAGGAGACAAAGCATGACAACTCGTAGATCCCTTCTTTCAGCCACGCCCGCCTTGGGCTTGTCGCTGATGATGTTCACCGGTCTGGCCAGCGCCCAGGCGGCCAAGGAAGTCACTTTCGCACACCAGGACATGCTGGTGCCTTTGCGCACCGTGATGGAGTCGGGTGAGCTGGAAAAAGCCACCGGCTACAAAATCAACTGGCGCATGTTTGGCGGTGGTGGTGACGTGATCAAGGCCATGGCTTCGGGCGGCGTTCAAATTGGTGAAGCGGGCTCCAGCCCGTTCACCGCTGCGGCCAGTCAGGGCCAGGACCTCAAGCTTTTCTGGATTCTGGACGACATCGGCGATGCCGAGGCCCTGATTGCCCGCAATGGATCAGGCATCAACAGCATCAAAGACTTGGTGGGCAAAAAGGTGGCAACGCCTTTTGTCTCCACGGCGCACTACCAATTGATGGTGGGCATGAAGCTCGAAGGCGTGGACAGCAAAAAAGTCAACGTGATGAACCTGCGCCCGCCAGAAATCGCAGCTGCTTGGGAGCGTGGCGACATCGATGCAGCCTTCATCTGGGACCCGATCCTGAGCAAGATCAAGGGCAACGGCAAATCGATTGCCTCTTCGGCCAGCATCGGTCAAAAAGGCTACCCCACTTTTGATGGCTTGGTGGTCGATGCCAAATGGGCGGCGCAAAACGAAGGCTTCATGGTCGCGCTGGTCAAGGCCCTGATCAAAGCTGATGAGGCTTATCGCTCCAAAAAGGCTCAATGGACAGTTGACTCACCACAAGTCAAAGCTGTGGCCAAGTGGACCAAGGCCAATCCTGCCGACGTGCCAGCGGCCATGGCGCTGTACAAATTTCCCACGGCCCAGGAGCAAATTTCGGCCTCCTGGCTCGGAGGCGGCGCCGCCAAGGCCATGACCAACACGGCCGTCTTCCTCAAGGAGCAAGGTCGCATTCAAGAACTCAAGCCGAACTACTCGGCCTTTGTGACCGACGTCTACGTCAAGAAAGCCATGCAGTAAGGCTGCAAGCCGGTGTCAGCCCCCCTGCAGCTCAGGCTGCAGGGGGATTGTTTTTTTACTGTGACTGCGCCTTAAATGCCATTACTTGAAGTCAAAGACCTGACCGTCAACTACGCCATCCAGGGCGGCACCTTACAGGCCCTGGCACCCGTGCAATTGCAAATGCGCGATGGTGAATTTGTGGTGGCCCTGGGTGCATCGGGCTGCGGCAAAACCACCTTGCTCAATTGTCTGGCTGGATTTTTACCCCCATCGAGTGGCGAAATTCTCCTGGATGGTCGCCCTGTTGTCGGGCCCGGAGCAGATCGGGGTGTTGTCTTTCAAAAACACGCTTTGATGCCCTGGCTCAACGTGCAAGACAACGTGGCCTTGGGTCTGCGTCTTCGTGGCGTACCCTTTGACGAACGTATAAGCTTAGCCTTGGAAAAACTGGCCATGGTCGGCCTTGAAGATTACGCCGAACGTGGCGTCTACGAATTGTCGGGCGGCATGCAGCAACGCGTGGGCATAGCCCGCGCCTTGGCCAACGACCCGGCTGTGCTGCTGATGGACGAACCCATGGGTGCACTGGACGCATTCACCCGAGAGACCGTTCAAGAGATCTTGCTCAAGGCCTGGGCACAAACCCACAAGATGGTCTTCTTCATCACCCACTCGGTCGAAGAAGCGCTGTTTCTGGCCACCCGATTGATCGTCATGAGCCCCAGACCCGGACGCATCACCCACACCTTTGAAGACCTGCCTTTTTCGCGAGCGTTTCTCAGCCACGGCGATGCCCGTCGGGTCAAGTCCGAGCCCGAATTCATCCGCATGCGGGAAGAAGTTTTGTCCATCATTCACCGCCGGGAGACCGCCCATGACTGAGGCCAACAAGTCAACCGCGCCTTTGAAAACCAGCGCCTTCAAAATCCCCGGTGAAGGCTCAAGCCTCGTCATCAGTGTGGTCACCATGCTGGTGCTGCTGGGCTTGTGGACGCTGACCACGGCCATGGGCTGGATCAAACCCCTGTTTCTACCTTCACCCCAGGCGGTGTTCACACAGTTTTATGAATACATCACCGGCACGGCCAACGACAAGCCTTTGTGGGAGCACCTTGTGGCCAGCGTGCTGCGCGTTTTTGGTGCTTTTTTTCTGGCCAGCTTGGTGGCCATTCCGGTGGGCATTGCCATGGGCATGTCGCGGTTCTGGCGCGGCATTTTTGACCCACCTATCGAACTGTATCGACCCCTGCCGCCCCTGGCCTATTTGCCGCTGATCATCATTTGGTTCGGCATTGACGAGTTGCCCAAGGTCTTGTTGATTTTTTTGAGCTGTTTTGCCCCACTGGCCATGGCCGCGCGCTCGGGCATGCGCAGCGCCTCTCAAGAACAAATGAACGCGGCCTACTCCATGGGTGCGAGCTATACGCAATTGATTCGGCACGTCGTTTTGCCTGCCGCACTGCCTGAAATCTTGGTTGGCATGCGTGTGGCGATCGGCTTTGGCTGGAGCACTCTGGTGGCCGCTGAAATGGTCGCTGCCAACGTGGGGCTGGGCCAGATGGTGCTCAACGCATCAAACTTCCTGCGCACCGACATCGTGGTCATGGGCATCATCGTGATTGGCGTCGTGGCCTACGGCTTTGACCTGCTCATGCGCGCTGTCGAACGCCGTCTGGTGCCCTGGAAAGGCAAGATGTAGGCCTTGCCTTAGGTCTTCTCAAGAGCGAAGTTGTGACAGATCAGTGCAGGTGTACCAGGACTCTGGGTACGCCTCGCGCCTGAGCCAGCGAAAGGACTGCCAAGGCCAACGCGCGAATGCCAGGCCCGATTTGATCCACCCCAATCGACGACAAGCGCAAACGGAAATAAGGACAGGGATACGGTGGGTGCATGAAAAACACCTCTCCCGCTTCAATCAGGACACCCTGCTGCCGAGCCATGCGGGCCAGCTCACCTGTATCCACCCAATCCGGCGCGCGCACCCACACCGAAGCGCCTCCTGTAGGCAAGACAAATCTAAAATCAGGCAATTCACGGCACAAGGCTTCACTCAAGGCGTGCATGCGTGCCTGCAAGGCCTGGTTCACGCGCCGGGCATGCGTCTCATGGTGCCCCAGCGACAAAAAGTGGGCAAAGGCATGCTGCAGAAATGCGCTGGGGTGACGCACCATGGCGTGGCGCAAAACCCGCAACTCGGCAATCAGGGCACGCGGCGCCACGATGTAGCCCAAGCGCAAAGACGGTGACAAGCTCTTGGAAATTGAGCCCACATAAATCACACGCCCGACCTTGTCCAGGCTTTTGAGCGCAGGCACGGGTTCGCCCACATACAGATTTTCGGCCTCGTAGTCGTCTTCGATGACCACAAAGTCGCGCTGCTCGGCCAGGGCCAGCAAATGCTTGCGCCGCTCCAGAGACAAGGTGCGCGTCGTCGGGCTCTGGTGCGAGGGTGTCACATACACATAGTCCAGCGGTGGCAAGTGTTCGACCACCAGCCCCTGATCGTCCACCGCCAAGGGCTGCCACAGAGGCTCACGCGCAGCAAAGCTGTTGCGCGCATGCGGGTGCCCGGGCTCTTCCAGGCCCACACGGGATTGGGCATCGAACAGGGCCTCACCCAGCATGTAGTAGGCGTGCTGGGCCCCCACGGTGATCAAGATTTCTTCGGGCAGTGCAAACACCCCGCGCTTGGGCAAAAGGCGTAAACGTATTTGCTCGATCAACTCGGGCACATCGCTCAGCTCAAAGTCGGGCGTCCACTGAGGCAAATGAACGCGTGCCAGGCTGTGCACGCAACACTCGCGAAACGCTTCGGTCGGAAACAGCTGCGGATCAAAGGTGCCGTAAACAAAGGGGTAAGGGTATTGCCGCCATTGGTCGGGCTTGGCCAGGGTTCGCTGGTCGCTCAGCGAACGGATCAGACGCGCAGACCAGTCCGGCGAGGTGAGCTGGGCCATCGCGGGCGCCTCACGTTCGGGCGGACTTTGTGGCTTGCGCACAGGCTCGGGCAAGGGCTTGGCGCGCCAATCGGCCTTGGTGATACCGGATGAACGCGGATCGGCATGCACTTTGACAAACACACCGCTGCGCGGATGCGCTTCCAAAAATCCGTCGTCGATCAAGCGCATATAGGCCGAAGTGACTGTGTTGCGACTGAGCCCTAGCGCCTTGGCCAACTCTCGCGAGGAGGGCAAGGTGGCGCCGGGAGGCAAACGACCTTCCAAAATGGCCTCGACAGCAGCCAGCCGCAGGCGCTGCTGCAAGGGCATGGCGGGCTTGTCCTGCAAAGTAAACAAACTCTCCCACTGGACATCTTTGGTGCGGTGACGACTGGTCATGTGACTCAGTATAAGCAAGCCTGCTGGCACACCGGATTTACCTGATCTGGCTCTATGCAGCACGCCGCGATGGGCTATTCTCAAAGTCCATCGATCACCGTCTGGAGAGCCACCTTGTCAACCCCTGTCACCATCGCCACCCTCGAAGCCTTTTCCGACGCATGGAACCGCCATGACGTGGAAGCCCTGTTGAGTTTCATGCACCCCGATGGCGTTTTCATGACCGCTGGCGGCCCAGACGCCTGCGGCTCACGCCACCAGGGCCACGAAGCCTTGCGCAAGGCCTTTCCGGGGGCTTGGGCCACCGTGCCCGATGCGCAATGGACGAAGGGCAAGCATTTTGTACAGGGCGACTTTGGAGTCTCCGAATGGACTTATGTTGGCACTGCCACCGACGGCTCGCGCGTGGAAACCGACGGTGTGGACATCTTTGCGTTCAAGGACGGCAAGATCCTCTCCAAAAGCGCTTTCCGCAAAAACCGCCCCAACCTGCCTGCCGCGAAATAAGTTCACCTGCCGCCCGGTACCTGCCGCGCTGTCAGAGAAACCACCTTGCCCCTTTTCGAGAGCAGCTCATGACGACCCACGCCCCCGCCAGCAGCGACACCCGATACGACCCCCAATACGACCCGCTGGTGCACGCCACCCCCGGTGCAGGCCGCGTCTACGCGCCCAGCTATTGGGTCGCCAGTGCGGGCGCGCCGCCGCCTGACGATGGTCCGGTGCAGCAAGACATGGACGTGGATGTGGTGGTCATTGGTTCGGGCTCGACCGGCATCTCGACCGCCTTGTACCTGGCGCAAGAGCAGGGCATTCAGGCTGTGGTGCTCGAAGCCAACCAGAGCGCCTGGGGTTGCTCTAGCCGCAGCGGTGGTCAGGGCCAAAATGCCAGCGGTCGCCTTACCCGGGTGCAATGGATTGAGCGCTGGGGCCTGGACGTGGCCAAAAAGCTGGACACCGAAATCCGCACGGGCTTCGAAAACTTCAAAAACCTGGCCTTCGAAGTCGACTGCGACGCTACCGACGGTGGCCACCTTTATGTGGCTCACCGCCCCGAAAAAGTCGCCTACCTGAAAGAGCAGGCCCGGGTGCGCAACGAGATCTTTGGCTACCAAACCCAAATCCTCTCGGCTGACGAATTGCGGCAAAACCACTTCAACGACCACGACGCTGCAGGCGCCATGTGGGAGCAAGAAGGCGTGGGCGTGCATCCGCTCAAGTTCACCTTTGGCCTGATCCGCAAGGCCCGCGCCCTGGGCGTGAAACTGCACACCGCCAGTCCCGTGCAAGGCTGGGAAACCATCAACGGTGTGCACCACCTGCGCACCCCCGGTGGCACCGTGCGCGCCAAACGCGTGGCCGTGTGCACCGGTGGCTACACCGGCCAGGCCCTGAACCCGCTGACCAAAAACAAGCTGCTGCCCATCTTGTCCAACAACATGGTCACACAGCCCTTGACCCAGGCCCAAATTGAAGCGGCGGGCCTGAAAACCCGCGTCTTCCTGACCGACACGCGCACCCTTCGCTTTTACTACCGGCTGCTGCCAGATAACCGTCTGCAAATCGGCAGCCGCAGCGCCGTGACCGGGGCACAGGCACCCGAGCCCAAACACCTGAAACTGCTAACCGACGGCATTGCACGCAAATTTCCAACCCTGGCGGGCATCCCCATTGAGCATTCCTGGTGGGGCTGGGTGGACGTGAGCCACGACATGATGCCGCGCATCACCCAACCCGACCCCAGCCAAAGCGTTTGGTACGCGCTGGGCTACGGCGGCAATGGGGTGTCCTTTTCCACTTGGGCGGGCAAACGACTGGCCGAGCGCGTGGCTGGCAAAGACGCGGGCCAGGAAGTCTTTCAGCTGCCGATCTACAACAGCGAACTGACCTACCCGCACTTTTTGCACCTGTTCCGCTCCCAAGCCCTCGCCCCCTTCCGCCGCCTGGGCCAGCAGTTTTTGTACAAGTGGTACTGGTGGCAAGACGAGAT
>CAJBLW010000390.1 GCA_903953985.1 uncultured Burkholderiales bacterium | reverse complement strand
TTGTGTATTAAATGAATTACAATAAATTCACATAATGATTATTTATGTTCTTTAGTACCTATCTGAACATCAGGGCCCACAGGTCCATGGGTTTGTCTCAGATGCTGGTGTGCTGCTGCCTGATGGGGCTGGCGGCGCTGTGGCAAGCGCCGGCTCTGGCCGAGCCGCTGGCGTCGGGGCACGACCCGCGCGATCGCATCAGCGAGCGTGCCTGGCTTGACGACCCCAGCAACAGCCTGGGGCCAGAGCAGGTGCGGTCCATGACCTGGACCCCCTACAGCGGCCCACTCAGGCGGGGCTTCATCGCGTCCACCACCTGGCTGCGCCTGAAGATCGAACCGGCGCCCGTGTCACAAGGCTCGCACCCAGACCGGCAAAGCCGCCTGGTGCTGCGCATCCTGCCCGGCCACCTCGATGAGATCGCGCTGTTCGATCCGCGCTTGGCAGGCCAGCCCCCCCAACTGGCCGGTGACCGGCAAGACATCAGCCAGGCCGAGTACCGATCGTTCAACCAAAACCTGGTCCTGGCCGCGCCCTCGGAGCCCACCGAAGTGCTGCTCAGGCTCAGGACCACCGGCAACCACGGCATCCATGTCGAGGCGCTGGGCTGGGACGATCTGGAGGACATTGAGCGCCAGCAACAGGTGTTGATTGGGGCCGTGCTCGCTTTCTTGCTGTCCATTCTGGGCTGGGCAGTCTCGGCGTGGTGGGAGCAGCGCGACCGTGTGATAGGCGCCTTCATCGTGCAACAACTGGTCTCCATCATTTTCGCGCTGTCTTTGCTGGGGGTTTTTCGGGCCTACCTGCCGGGCTGGCTGGACGCGCAGACGATAGACCTGATCACCTCGACCTTGTTTCCGATCACGGCAACCACTGTGCTTTGGTTTCACTGGCATTTCCTGCGTGAGTTCAAACCGCCGGCGCTGGGCCTGCGCTGCGTGAAATGGCTGGCAGCGGCCACGCCTTTGATTTTGCTGCTGATGCTGGCCGGGCTGATGCGCCAAGCACTTGCGCTGACCATGCTCGTCACCGTCCTGACCCCGCTGCTGCTGCTGCTGCTGGCCTTTTTCACCGGCAAGCCAGCGCCCGATCAGCAGCCCAGGCTGTCACGCCGTCAATTGATCGCGGTCTACGGCCTGACCCTGGCCATTTTGTGGAACGCGACCTTGCCGGCCTTGGGCTGGCTGCCCAGCCCGCCCTGGACCATGTACAGCGCCATCGCCTACGGCGTGGTCAGCGCCATGATTTTGTTAATCGCCCTGCGCGCCAGGGCCAAAGCGGTTGAGACCTCGCGCCAGGAGACTCAGCTGCAACTGGCCGTCACCCAACAGCGCATGGACCAGGAGCAGGAAATGCGCTTGGAGCAGGAGCAATTCATGACCATGCTCACGCACGAGCTGACCACCGCGCTGACCACCGCCCATCTGGCCATAGGCAGCCTGGAGCCCACATCGCCCATGCGAGAGCGAGGCTACCGTGCCATCCACGGCATGCAAAGCATCATTCGCCGCTGCTTCATCAGCGGTGCCTTCGAGGCCAGCGACTTCGTCCCGCAGCGCGCCCCAGTCAAGGTGCAGGCCTTGCTGCAAGAGCTCAGCGAGCCCCTGTCTGACGATGCCGACTTTGAACTCAGCGCAGACGCCAAGCTGCCCGATTGCGCCACGGACCGGCAGCTGCTGGAACTGATCCTGGGCAATTTGCTGGACAACGCCTTGAAGTACCGCGCCCAGGCCAGCGTGATTGAACTGAGCGCCCACCCACAGTCGCGCGGCGAGCTGGCTGGGCTGAGCATCAGCGTGAGCAACATCCCCGGCGAGGCAGGGCGACCGGACCCGGCGCATGTGTTCAAAAAATACTGGCGCGGCCCAGGCGCATCGAGTTGGGCCGGCACGGGCCTGGGCCTGTATCTGTCAGCGCTGCTGGCCAAACGCCTGGGCGGTGAGCTGCGCTACCAAGCCCAGAACGCGAAAGTGAGGTTCGAGCTGTGGCTGCCCATCTGAACATAGCCGTGGTCGAGGACAACCGGGACCTGCGCGAGGCCATCGTCGAGGTGCTGAGCGCGATGGGGCACCGAACCGTGGGCATGTCTTGCGCCGAAGACCTGAGCGATGGAAGCGCGCAGCCTGCGATCGATTTGTTGGTGGTCGACCTGAATCTGCCCGGCGAGGATGGCGTCAGCCTGGCGCGCCGCTTGCGCAGCGCCCAGCCCGAGCTGGGCATCCTGATGCTGACCGCACGCGATACGGCGCATGACAAGATCTCGGGCTACGATGCGGGCGCCGACATCTACCTGGCCAAGCCCGTCAGCATCGAAGAGCTGAGCGCGGCGGTGAAGTCCCTGGAGCGGCGGCTGAGCGCCCACCAAGCCGGGGCCAACCCACAAGCCATGTTGACCGTGCAGGTCGCCGAGCTCAGGGCCCTAGGCCCCAGCGGCTCGATAGAACTGAGTGCTGGCGAGGTGGTGCTGCTCTCGGCGCTGGCCCGCGCCCCCGAGCAACGGCTGGAGCACTGGCAGTTGCTCAAAATCTCGAGCACCGATCTTCAAGGCGTCAGCCTGTCCAATCTGGCGGTCAAGATGACCCGGCTGCGCAAAAAGCTCATTGACGCAGGATTTGACGGGAGCGAGCTGCACGTCATACGCAACGAGGGCTATCAACTGCGGCTGCAAGTGCAACTGCGATAAACCCACGGGACCAGACAGACCCCTGGGAGCTGGCTCCTACAAAGACAAAATAGCTTGTCCCCTGAAGGAACTGGCCTGCCTGATCGAGATCATGTTGACCGTTTTTGAACGCGCCAGCCAGGCCAATCTGGCAGTGCACATAAGGCGAACGCGCAAAAAATCTGCGAGGCTGATTCCGACGAAGCCACCTTGCAGGTGATCCGCCGTGGTGGCTAACAAAGCGCATGCCAGAGCACTTGGTCAGATCGACTGGCTGCTTGGGGCTCAGGCATGAGCGGGCATGGCCGCCAACAACACACGGCCGCCGCCAATGCAATGCTGAGTCCACATGCGCTCTAGAAGCGCTTGGAAATGCAGGACATAGGCCTCGATATCGCACAGGGCGCACGTCGACATTTGCGACCGCAGTGCCACTCTGCCACTTCGCAGCGAACCCACCTGACGCGCCAATTCGACGGCAGCCGACACATAAGCGTCGCTGTCTTCAGCGATCCAGGTGGGCTGCCCCAAGGTGCGCAAAAAGCTCACGCCCATGCGACTGACAAAATTGTCACCGCTCAGACAGACCACAGGCACGCCCATCCACAGGGCCTGCAGTGTCGTGGTGCCGCCGTTGTAGGGCGTGGGATCCAGCGCGATATCCATATCGCCGTACTCCTGCATCATTTCGGCCAGCCCGCTGGGGCCGCGCAGCCGCAGCCGCTCAGGCCCAATGCCGTGCTCGGCAAACCGGTCGATAAAACGCGACTGAACCGCTTCGTCACGCAGGCTGGGCGCCTTGAGCAAGAGCTGCGAGGCAGGCAGTGCATGCAACACGCGCGACCACAGTGCAATGGTTTTTGGCGACAGCTTCATGGCGTTGTTGAAGGAGCCAAATACCAAGGGCGCATCGGACCCACGAGGCGCCGGCAAGGGATGGTCGTCCACAGGCGCCCAGCAAAACACGCTGTCCGGCAACTGCGCAATGCCTTCGCTGAACAGGTGGCCATGCTCGGCGGGGCTGACGGTGGCGTCGCCAATCAGCCAATCCATGCGGGACATGCCAGTCGAGTGTGGGTAGCCCAAAAAAGTCGCCTGTACCGGCGCCGCCCGCATGGCAAACACGCCCAGGCGATGGCTGGCCGTGTGGCCGGCCAAGTCGATCAAGATGTCTATCCCATCGGCCACGATAGTGCGGTGCAGGGCCGCGTCGTCCAGCGTCGCCGCCTCGCGCCAATGGTCGGCGCAGGCCTGGGCTTGGCGGGTGTATTCGTCGTGCATGGTGCCCGTGTGATAAACATGAATCTTGAAGCGTGTGCGATCGTGACGCATCAACACCGGCAACATGAAGATATTGACCGGGTGCTGGCGGTGCAAGTCGCCGGTCACATAGCCGATGCGCAGTCCCTCGCCAGGGCTGCGTGGCATGGCGAAAACGGTTTGCGCTTGCACCGCCGCCTCAATCGGCGCGCACAAGCTGCGGTGCAGGTCGGCCACCTCGGTGCTGGACATGGCATCGTGGTACAGCGCCGTCATCGCCACACTGGACGCCAGTCGCGAAAGGGGATCTGCGCCTGCGGCAAGGGCCGACTGCAAGGTCAGCAGGTGGCCTTTGGCATCACCCATGCGGCCCTGCAAGCCCGCAGCCAAAAGACGGGCCTCCGGCTGATCGGGCGACAGCGCGTGGATGCGGCGCAAGCTCTCGCGGCAGTCGGCCAGCGCATACACCTCAGACTGGATTTTGGCCAGCGCCAGCAAGATAGGCACGCTGTTGGCCCGCAAGTCCAGGGCCTTGTTCAGTACAGTGATGGCCTCTTGCCAGTAGTTGTGCGCATAGACCCGAGCCGCCAGCGTCTGCAAAAAATCCGGGTTGGGGGAGAGCGAGGCGCGGCCAAAAGCCTTTTGTGCAGCCACCACATGGCCCACCCGCAACAACGCCTCGCCAAGGTACATCATGGAGCCAAAGCGCACCGGTCGAATATCGAGCAAGCGCGAGAAAGCCGCAATGGCGCCGGGCGCATCCTCGGCGCTGAGCCGCCACACGCCCAGCCAGTGCAAGGATTCGCCGGCCATGGGCTCCAGGCTCTGCGCTTGCGCCAGCTCATGCCCAGCGGATTCGGTGTCGGCAAGTTTTTGTGGATGCAAGATGTCCTGCATGCGCGCCAGGTAAAGCCAAGTCAACCAATCGCCCGGATACTGCGCCAAGCTGTCGGAAAAACGCTGGGCCAAGGCGTTGGCATCGGCTGGCGCCACACGGCCGAGCCAGGCGTCTGCGGCAAGCGGGTCTTGCCATGGGCCCAATTCAAGGGCCTGCAACTGCGCCAGCAATGACGGATCCATCCTGCACGCCTGCCGCGCGGCGTAGCCGGCTTGGGCCACCAAGCCACGTGCTACATACCAGCGCACCAGGGCCAGCCAGAGCGCTGGCCGCGAAGGAAATCGCCTGAGCTGCTGCCACAGCGCAGCGACCTCTTCGCAGTCCTCGTGCATGGTCAAAGCACCGACTGCGTGACAGCCGTATCGATCAGCAGTTGGGCGTACAGCCCCTGGTTGTAAACGTTGTAAGTCACGCCGCCTTGGCTGACCGTGCCCGCCGATGCACCCCAGCCACTGGAATTGACCACATCGCCTGCGTCACCATCAATCACCAGCTGGTGGCGGCGCTCAGGGTTGGCGCCCCCAGCACCACCGGCGGCCAGGTCATAGCTGCCGTCTGCCCAGCCGGTGGCGTTGTTGAAGCTGTTCATGGCGGCGATGTCGAGCACGTCCTTCAAGCCCAGAAGCAGCGTGTTGTTGCCGCTGCCGGTCAGGTCAATGCGTTCTATCGATTCCAGGCGCGAGCTGCTGCCAAGGCCAGCGCCGCCAGGATCGGCGATCGCCGTCAAGTCCAGGATCAGACCAGCGCCGTCGAGCGCCAGAGTGTCTATGCCATTTCCCCCATCGACTCTTGCGAGCTGCGCGCTGTTGCCGCCGGCACCCAACCCCGCCTGCAGTGCTGCGACAGTGCTGCCTTGGACGACCATGCGGTCGTTGCCCGCACCACCGAGCAGCACATCGGCGCCACCGAATCCAATCAAGGTATCGTTACCGTTGCCGCCCGCCAGGGTCTGGCCCATGCCGGTGCCGCTCAGGGTGTCATTGCCAGCGGTGCCCAGCTGGTCAATCTGGGACAACACAAACGCGCCGCCGGTGGCGCCGAAGATGACATAGCCGCGGCCCGCGTTCGATACAGCGGCCGGGTCGCTCAGGTCGGCGCCGACCATCAGATCGGCCAGTCCGTCGCCATTGACATCGCCCGCCGCGGCCACGCTGACGCCGCTGCCATCGCTGGCGCCCTGACCGTTGATGACAAAGCCGCCGATGCCGTTGGCCACCGCACTGAGGTCCACCGCCGCCGGGCCCGTCTTGCCAAACACAAGGTAGCTGCGACCTGCATCGGTGCCTGCGCTGGCATCACCCGCCTTGGCACCCACAATCAGGTCGGCCAGGCCGTCGC
>CAJBLW010000389.1 GCA_903953985.1 uncultured Burkholderiales bacterium | reverse complement strand
GATTGCCCTAGTGAGTCGACGTGGTCGTCGCGTGATATTGGCTGCGATAGTTCTGCCCTCTCTCACCAGTTGGTTTTCAAAAAAGCCCAAGGTTGATCCGGTGACGTATTGCGCACTCAAACTTGCTGACGATGTCGCCTACGGAACGGGCGTCTGGAAAGGCGTCCTCGCAACGCGCGACCTCGGCGCTCTCACACCCAAGTTCGATTAACAACCTTAGTTTTTCTGGTGGTTGTTGAGCGCTTTTTAGGGCTTGACTATAGACCGTGCCCGATGACACGGGCCTGAGCCGGTAGAGCGGGCAGCTCAGGGCGTCTGACGTGGCGGCAAAACCGCGCGTACGCGGCCTTGAAGTTCGTAATGAGCGCTTCGGGTGTCAAAGTTCATGCTTTGGGCCGTGAACACTTCAGCGCCGCGCGTGATGCGCACCGGCTGGTCCGAAACCAACCGCTCTTCCTTCAACCAGGCCGTGAATGTTTCACCGCGCAGCTCGATACGCGGGCCCTGAGCGTCTTCCTGTCTCACCGCCAACGCATCGCCCGTCAGCGTCACCTGTTGATCTGCTTCACGGGAGATGCCTTTTTTCGCTAAGGCCGTCAGGCGTGTGCCCGCCTCGTTTTCGGCCAAAATCCGCACGCCCTCGATGTGCAGGCTTTGAGTGGCCGGAAAGTGGGTGGCGCTTTGCCCACTGATTTCGCGGGTCAGACGACCGGTAGCGTCAAATGATCTGACCTTGAATTGGTCCAGCCGGAAATCCGGATCCTGACGCAATTGGGGGTCAATGCCAGGCGGGACCAACTCAGGCACGCTGCGCACCAACCACCAGCTGCCCAAAGCCAAAATGCCAAACAGAAACAAGGGCAGGTAAATCGTCAAACTGTCCAGGGTTCGACGCAGCCGCGTGAGCAAGTTCATGCCGATGCACCCGGGTGGTCGTACACCCCCACTTGCGCCAGCAAGGCGGCGTAATGCCCCCCTGCCACCAACAACAGGTCGCAAAAGGCGCGGGCTGCGCCTTCGCCACCGCGTTCGGCGGTGGTGTGGTGGGCCAGCGCTTTGGCTTGGGCATGGGCATTGGCCGGGGCGCAAGCGAAAGCAGCGCGTTGCATCACGGGCAAATCGGGCCAGTCATCGCCGATAGCGGCCGCTTGCGCCCAACTCAGGTTCAGTTCGCTCAAAAAGGCCTCGGCTGCCGGGCGCTTGTCTTCGGTGCCAAAGCGGGCGTGGGTGATGCCCAGCGCCTTCAGGCGCAAGCGCAGCGGAGCCGAGTCGCGGCCGGTGATGACCACGGGCGTGATGCCGGCCTTTTGCAGCAGTTTCAAACCTTGGCCGTCCAGCGTGTTGAAGCGCTTGAGGGTCTCGCCCGATTCCGAAAAATACAGCCCGCCGTCGGTCAGCACGCCGTCGATGTCGAAAAAGGCCACGCGAATGCCTTGCGCTTGCAGCAACAACTCGGGCGGGTAATGCAAGGCGGGGGTCAGTGCTTGCATCTCAGATCACCTTGGCGCGCATCAGGTCGTTGGAATTCAGAGCGCCGCACAATAAGCCCTGCGCATCCACCACCAAAATGCTGGTGACGCGGTGCAGTTCCATCATCTCGGCAGCTTCGACGGCCAGCGCGTCAGGACGGATGGTGCGCGGATGGGGGTGCATGACGTCACGGGCGCTCAGGCTGCGCAGGTCCACGCCTTTTTCAATCAAACGGCGCAAATCGCCATCGGTGAACACGCCCAGCACGCGGCCATCGGCATCGGTGACCGAGGTGGCCCCCAAGCCCTTGCTGCTCATCTCGCGCATGAGGGCGGTGAATTCGGCATCCGGTCTGACTTGCGGTACATCGACACCTTTGCGCATCACATCGGCCACATGCGTGAGCAGCTTGCGGCCCAGCGAACCACCGGGGTGCGAGCGGGCAAAGTCTTCGGGTTTGAAGCCCCGAGCATCGAGCAAGGCCACGGCCAGCGCGTCGCCCATGGCCAGTTGGGCGGTGGTGCTGGCGGTGGGGGCCAGGTTCAGCGGGCAGGCCTCTTTGTCAACGGAGCAGTCCAGCACCACGTCGGCATGGCGGGCCAAGAAAGACTGCAGGCCGCCGGTCAGCGCAATCAGGGGAACGCCCTGGCGCTTGAGCACCGGCAAGATGGCGATCAGCTCGTCGCTTTCGCCGCTGTTGGAGATGGCCAGCACCACATCCACAGCTTTGATCATGCCCAGGTCACCATGGCTGGCCTCGCCGGGGTGCACAAACATGGCCGGAGTGCCGGTCGATGCCAGCGTGGCGGCAATCTTGCGGCCGATGTGTCCGCTTTTGCCCATGCCGGTGACGACCACCCGGCCTTGCACGCCCAGCACCATGTTCACGGCCTGGACAAAGCGCTCATCCAAGCGGGCTTTGAGTTGCAGCAGGGCTGCGGCCTCAATGTCGAGGGTCTCGCGGGCGAGTTGCAGGGTATGGGCGGAATGGGCAAGCATTTTTTCATTTTATCGGGCGCAGCACATGACCCTTGAAATGGAGCGGTTGCTAAATACGGGGCCATGCGAGCTTGTTACCATGGTTCCATGAGCGCTTTGGAGTTGACCCTGTTGTATTTGCTGGCGGCCGTGCTGGGCGTGGTGGGGTGCCGCATGCTCAAGCTGCCGCCCATGCTCGGCTACCTGGCGGTGGGGGTGGTGATTGGGCCCAACGCGCTGGCACTGGCACAAAACTCCGAGGGTGTGAAACACCTGGCCGAGTTTGGCGTGGTGTTTTTGATGTTCGTGATCGGTCTCGAATTCAACCTGCCCAAGCTGCGTTCCATGCGCAAGCATGTGTTCGGCCTGGGCCTGCTGCAAGTGTTGTTGACACTGGTGATCGTCACGGTGTTTTCCTTGTTTGTGGCCACCTTGGCCCCCACGCTGTGGAAGATGGAGTGGCAAACCGCTCTGGCCCTGTCCAGCGCGATGGCCATGAGCAGCACAGCGATCGTGATCAAGCTGGTGGCCGACCGGCTGGAGCTGGAGTCCGAGCACGGCAAACGGGTGGTGGGCGTGCTCTTGTTTCAAGATTTGGCAGTGGTGCCGCTGATCGTGATGATCCCTGCCCTGAGTGCCCCGGCCGACGAAATGCTCACCGCCTTGCTGATGGCCGCGGTCAAGGCCACAGTTTTGATCACCTTGCTGATGACGGGCGGGCAGCGCGCGATGCGTTGGTGGCTGAACCTGGTGGCGCGGCGTAAGAGCGAAGAGCTGTTTGTGCTGAACCTGTTGCTGGTCACGCTGGGCCTGGCCTGGATCACCGAGATGGCGGGCCTGAGCTTGGCGTTGGGCGCTTTCATTGCGGGGATGTTGATTTCAGAGACCGAATACAAACACCAGGTGGAGCTGGACATCCGGCCCTTCCACGATGTGTTGCTGGGGCTGTTTTTCATCACCATTGGCATGATGCTCGACTGGCACATCGTGGTCGAACGCTGGCCTCTGGTGCTAATACTGACCTCTTTGCCGGTTTTATTCAAACTGGTTTTGGTGACGGCACTGGCCAAGCTGACGGGAGCCACCAACGGCGTGGCTCTGCGGACCGGTTTGTATTTGGCGCAGGCGGGTGAATTCGGCTTTGTGCTGCTCACACTGGGCGCGCAGAGCAACATCATCCCGCCTGCCTTGCTCAACCCGGTGCTGGCCAGCATGGTGCTGTCGATGTTGGCCACGCCCTTCATCATCTTGCACAGCGACCGCATCGTGCTCAAGGTGGTGGCCAGCGAGTGGCTGCAGCAGTCCTTGCAAATGACCACCATCGCCCGCAAGTCGATCAACACCAGCAAGCACATCATCATTTGCGGCTACGGGCGTTGCGGCCAGAACCTGGCACGCATGCTCGACAAAGAAAACATCCCTTACATGGCGCTGGACCTGGACCCTGACCGGGTGCGGCAAGCCGCTGCCGCTGGGGATTCGGTCGTTTTTGGCGACGCCGGACGGCTGCAGTCTCTCATGGCCGCAGGCCTGGCCCGCGCCAGCGCGGTGGTGATCACATACCTAGACGTGCCCGCTGCCATGAAGGTGCTGGACCACACCCAAAGCCACGCCCCTCAGGTGCCGGTGATTGTGCGTACCAAGGACGATCTGGACCTGGAAAAGTTGCAACTGGCCGGGGCCACCGAGGTGGTGCCCGAAGCGATTGAGGGCTCCCTCATGCTGGCCAGCCATGCGCTGGCGCTGGTGGGCGTGCCGATGCGCCGCGTGATCCGCATCGTGCAAGACCAGCGTGACGCCCGATACAACCTGCTGCGAGGGTATTTCCACGGAGCCGATGACGACACGCTGGACGAGATCGACCACGAACGTCTGACCACGGTGGGGTTGCCCATGGCCTCGCCCTGGCTGGGCAAGCGGGTGAAAGACTTGGCTTTTGATGCCATGGGGGTGCGCGTGGTCAACCTGCGCCGCGCCAATGGTCAGCCCGAGAACGTGAATGAAGACACCGAGTTGCACGCGGGCGACACGCTGGTGCTTTCGGGCAAATCCCAAACGCTGGCGGTGGCCGAAGACAAGCTCTTGCGAGGTTAAAAAATATGGACGATCCTAACGTCAACGATTACCTGAAAAGCCACATCCGAACCGTACCCGACTGGCCTGCGCCAGGCGTGCAGTTTCGTGACATCACGCCGCTGCTGCAAGACCCGCGCGTGTTCCGGGTGCTGATCGACGCCTTTGTGCACCGCTACATGCACCCCGCCTTGCGTCCGGATGTGGTGGCGGGTCTGGATGCACGGGGCTTCATTTTGGGCTCGGTGGTGGCTTATGAACTGGGCCTGGGTTTTGTGCCGATCCGAAAAAAAGGCAAGCTGCCCTTCACCACGGTGGAAGAAACCTACGAACTGGAATACGGCAGCGCCACGGTGGAGTTGCACACCGATGCGGTCAAGCCGGGTCAGCGCGTCTTGTTGATCGACGACCTCATTGCAACAGGCGGCACCATGATGGCTGGCAAGAAGTTGCTTGAAAAGCTGGGTGCCACCGTGATCGAGGGTGCGGCCATCGTGGATTTGCCTGAGCTGGGGGGATCGCAGCGCATCCAAACCACAGGCCTGAAGCTGTTCACACTGGTGTCGTTCGAAGGTCATTGAGGGATCTGGCAGGTGTCGCGCAAGACGCAGACAGGCCAGGCTGCCCGTTTTAAGCTTTGCTCTTCAACTCTTCGCACTCATTGCCATGAACGCTCCCCACACCCCAGCGGCCGTCGCCGACGACCGCGTTCCCTACGCCAAACCCCAACCCTGGGGCATGGCCCCCGACATGGTGGTACACGACGTGCAAACCGAAGACGAACGCTTGTGGGCCCCGGTGGCCCCGGGCATATGGTCACGCCCGCTGCACCTGAACGTGACGGGTGGTTTTTATGTGCACCTGCTCAAAGTCAAACGCTCGGGCTTGTTGCAGCGCCACCGCCATTCGGGCCAGGTGCATGCCCATGTGTTGCGCGGCAAATGGCTGTACCTAGAGCACGACTGGGTGGCCGAAGAAGGCAGCTACGTGTTCGAGCCCCCGGGCGAGACCCACACCCTGGTGGTGCCCGACGATTGCCAAGACATGGTGACCATGTTCACCGTGCATGGCGCGCTCATGTATGTGGACACGCAAGGCAATGCCACGGGTTACGACGATGTATTCACCCGCATCGAGAAGTACCGTACACACTTTGAGGCGGTGGGACTGGGCGCGGACTACGTGAAGAACTTCATGCGCTGATCTGCACCGATGGCTTCATGAAAAAACCGCTCAACAGAGCGGTTTTTTCATGGGGTGAGCCTCGGTTCAGAGCTGTTGCCTCACAGTGGCTTTTTGATCCAGTTGGCGATTTCACCAATGATGCCGCGCCGAAAAGCCAAAACGCAAATCACAAAAATTACGCCCTGGATGATGGTGACCCAGGCACCGAATTGAGCCAGATAGTTCTGCATGCTCACGATCACAGCCGCGCCCACCACAGGTCCGAACAGGGTGCCCAAGCCGCCCAGCAGCGTCATCAGGACCACCTCACCCGACATGGACCAATGCACATCGGTCAACGAGGCCAACTGGAACACCAGCGACTTGGTGGCCCCGGCGGTGCCAGCCAAAGCGCCCGAAATCACAAAAGCAATCAGCTTGAACATGTCGGTGTCGTAGCCCAGCGAAATGGCGCGGTCCTGGTTTTCGCGGATGGCTTTGAGGATCTGGCCGAAGGGCGAATAAATGATGCGCCAGATCAGGGCAAAACCAGTCAAGAAAATCGCCAGCACAAACATGTACATCGCCGAGTTTTCAGCCAAATCGAACACGCCAAACAGCTTGCCGCGTGGCACCGACTGGATGCCGTCTTCGCCGCCTGTGAATGGCGTTTGCAGATAAAAGAAAAACACCATCTGCGAAAACGCCAAAGTGATCATCGCAAAATAAATGCCTTGCCGGCGAATGGCCAGCATGCCTGTCACCAGCGCCAGCAAGCCAGAGCAAGCGGTTGCAAACAGCACCGCCAGCTCGGGGTTCCAGCCCCAGACTTTGGCCGCGTGGGCTGCGGCATAACCAGCGGTGCCCAAAAACAT
>CAJBLW010000388.1 GCA_903953985.1 uncultured Burkholderiales bacterium | reverse complement strand
GGGCTCGGTCCGCGTTGCTCGGTTGCATACCCCACACGCGAAAGCATCTGTAGCGTCTCACCCAGTGCAGCGAGTCCTAAGGTCTTATGTATATCCTCACGCGGCCACCGGCATCGATGCGGCTACCGTGGCCCCAGTGCAGACCACACTGCAAAAACGCATCCTGCGCGCCTTCGTTGCTCGGGGCCTGCTGGAGAACTGTGACGCCAAAGACATGCTGGGCTACAAACACAGCGGCTTCTCGGTGGACGCCGGTGTCTGCATCGAAGCCCACGACCGCGCTGCGCTGGAGCGGCTGCTGCGCTATTGCGCGCGTCCACCGTTTTCCATGGAGCGCCTACGCAAAGAGGGAAGCAAACTGGTGTACCGCTGTGCCAAACAGCGCAGCGAGCCCACCAGTGACAAGCGTGGTGCCAAGGCAGATGAGCTGCACCTCACACCGCTGGAACTGATCGACCGCATCGCCGCGCTGGTGCCACCGCCACGCACCCACCGGCACCGCTACTTTGGTGTGCTGGCACCAAACTCGCCGCTGAGAGCGGCGGTAACGGCGCTGGCTCAGCCTGCTGCGTCGCAACCAGCCACGGTGGAGACTGCACAACCTGGCGCGGGCGTACCTGGGGTGGCGGCGCCGGGCAACGCGGCCACACCCACACCCGAACCTGAAGCACGCCCGAAGCGAGCGGCGCATTACTTGTGGGCGGTGCTGATTGCCCGCATCTACGAGGCATTTCCGCTGCTGTGCCCCATGTGCGGTGGGCAGATGCGCATCATTGCCTTCATCACCCACAGCGCCGAAATCCGCCACATCCTGAACCACATCGGGGTGGAGTCTGCCCCCCCGCACATCACCCCGGCACGCGGGCCACCGCTGTGGGAGGGCTGCGACGCGCCGGTGGATGATGGTGCGCAAGGCGAGCCGGATTGGGATCTGGCAGCTCAACCCGACGAGGTAGACCAGCGCGTCAATTGGTGACCCAGTGAAGCGGCGGTATCCATCGCTGCGGGGAAGCAGCTGCGCGCGCGCCAGGCCCAAATGCATACTGCCTCCCAAGCTCTTGCCATTGAGCGGCAAGCGAGCGCTCAACCTTCCTTGGCCGAACGTGTTTCGAGGCCCAAAACTCGTGCCATACTTGGCCTCATGCGGTTGAATTTCCTATCCGTTGCGCGATTTTGACGCCCAGGGCGTCAAGCTGATCTGGATTGAGCACCCGCCCGGGACGGCGGAATGGGACGGCGTGCGAGACCGCCTGGGGCGGGCTGCGGCGAGCTGAACCAGCCTTGCGCGTTTCACAGCGCCTCACTTCTTCAATGGTCGCGGAATGGAGCGTCCCTTGTCCTTCTCGGCCACGATGAACTCCACAAAGCGCAGATTCTCCGTGGTACTCGGGTTCCAGTGCGAATGGATGGTTCCGGTCGGAACGAACAGGCTCTCCCCGGCGCGCAGCGTGACGGGCGGCTTGCCGTCCTCCTGAAAGATCCCCGTGCCGGACAGGATATGGAAGGTGATCGCCGCCGGGTGAAAGTGCCGGGGGTTGATCCCGCCGGGTGCATATTCCGCCTCGAAGACCATCACTTCCTGGTTGGCCGTATTGGGCAAGACGCGCCTGAGCAGGGGCTCGTGGGGTATGGCGCCCTGCTTCACCTGGGCGGACGGCATCTCTTGTGCCGGCGCCGGTTGCAGCATGGCGCCGAGAACCATGGCCAGTAACGCAAGTGGCTTCTTCATTTGAATCTCCTGGTTGAATCTTTGTTGGATGACAGCCTGGATGGTAGCATCGTGGGTATCTGTTGTGTATCGTTTTTTATCCATCGGATATAACTGTACGGTTTCAACAAGGAGTGCGCATGAAGTCTGTCGATGCCATCGTCCGGCGGGTCACGCTGCGGGAACTCCGGCTGCTGGCCGCCATTGCCCATTCCGGCAGCATCCTGAAGGCGGCGCAGGAGGTGGGCCTGAGCCAGCCCGCGCTATCGAAAGCCCTGGCCGACCTTGAAGAGACGCTGGGCGTGCGTTTGTTCGACCGCACCAACCGTGGCGTCGAGCCAACGCCGCACGGCAGCGTCTTCATCCGCCGGGCGCTTGCGGTGTTTGACGAGATGCGCCGCGGGGTTGAAGAACTCAAGGTCCTCACGGATTCAACTGGTGGCGAGATTCGCATGGGGGGCACGCCCACGATGTGCGGCGGATTTTTGTCGCATGCGGTCGCCAGCATGGGAAGCGAGCGACCGGGCATCCGCTACAAGCTGCTTGAACTGGAGTCCGAGAGGCTGGCCATGGAGGTCAGGAACCGTTTGATTGATATCGGCATTGGCCGCGAGCCGCCGGTTCGCCCGGATGGTGAGTTGTCCTTTGAACGGCTGTTTGACGACCCGCTGTATGTGGTCGCGGGGGCCGACCATCCGCTGGCCCGGCGACGCCGCATCACACTGGCCGATCTGGCGGACCAGCGCTGGGTGCTGCCGATGCCGCAGACGCCTGTCAGCGGACAGCTACGCGCTGCTTTCGAGCGTCAGGGGGCAGCGATGCCGGAGTCCATTGTCACCAGCATGTCCGTGCTGGTTCGCCATGAATTGCTTTCGACGAACCGCTTCCTTACGGTACTCTACGGGTCGATGCTGCAGTTCGGCAACATGCCTTCCAGTCTGCGCATCCTGCCTGTGGAACTGTCTGCGAGACTGTCGATTGGCGTTTACAAACTGGAGGGGCGAACGCTCTCACCCGCTACAGAATTGTTCATTGAAAGCATGAAAACCTTTGCCGCGCGCATGCGTACGGTCAGCGTCGACATGCTCCAGCGTGCGCTGCGGGAGCGCTAGACGGTGCGTGCGGCAGGGCGCGCTTTTCGTATTTTTGATCCAGTTTATCCATGAGCAAACTCTCCCACACCCGCGACAAGATCTACAGGAC
This sequence comes from uncultured Burkholderiales bacterium, assembly GCA_903953985.1. Taxonomy (GTDB): domain Bacteria; phylum Pseudomonadota; class Gammaproteobacteria; order Burkholderiales; family Burkholderiaceae_C; genus Limnohabitans_A. The sequence continues at coordinate 4,237 of CAJBLW010000388.1, read as the reverse complement.
GGTGGCCCGCCAGATGCATGGCATCGTGCCCTGCTGGGTTTGCGGTGAACATGTGCTGCCCGAGGCTGCGACGCTGGAACATATCCAGCCTTTAAGCGAAGGCGGCAACAGCCACGCTGAAAACCTGGCCATCAGCCATGAAGCCTGCAACAACCAGCGCCACGCCAAGGGGCAGGTCACCCTCTCCGGGGCCATGGATGGCCGGGTGCAGCGGCGTACGGTAAAAACGTAAACGCCGCCGGCCGCGGCATCACGCGATCAGGCTTGCGCCTTGAGCGGCAGGGCCTGGACGGGCAGCTTCATGCCGACGCCCAGGCGATTCCATGCATTCATCTGCGCGATGGCAAATGTCAGCTCGGCCACTTCGCGCTCGCTGAAATGGGCGGCCAGCGGCTCGTCGTCGGCATCAGGCGCCTGGGATGCTTTGACTTTCTTGATCAGCCGCGCGCAGTAGATGTCCCACCTATGCTGCTCCAATCTTCAGCTCGTCAAAGGCCTCAACCACTGCAGCAATTTTGCGATCACCATCATCAGCACGACGCCAAACCAATGAGATCCGGCGAAACGGCGCCTTGCGGCCCAAGCTGATGACCTTGACGCCGTACGCCGACACAAGGCGAATGCGAGGGCGAGGCACGATGGCCACTGCCCACCCCGTGCCGACCATCGATACGATGGCGTCCATAGAGCGCAATTCCATGCTGCTCGTCACGGCTGGCACCAACAGCCGGGCATGGCGAGCGGCCACCCTACCGCCAGGTAAGCCCGTGTCGTAGGCAATCCAGTCGCGAGTCTTCAATAGGCTTCTGGGGTCAGTCTCGGCGGAGTCCGGGGGCGCCAGCATGACGTACGGCTGGCGGTTCACCTCATGCCAGACGAATCGGGTCGAGCCACCGCTCTCCGGCCGGACAACCAACGCCGCATCAATTCGACCGGCCCGAAGTTCGGTTAGCAACTCATCTGTGTCATTCAGTGGAGGGATGCGGACCTCCAGCGCATTGTGGCGATCGCGCAATATGCGAAGTGCGTCGGGCAGCAAATCGCTCTGCATGCTAGTAATCACGCCGAGACGAAACTTTCCCTCGATTCGCAATGAGGGCCTCGACCGAAGTGCCTGAAGACGATCCGTGAACTCTGAAGCCGCGGACGTAACTTCGACGGCGAAAGGCGTGGGCCTGACGACCCTGGTGCTCCGGTCGAAAAGTGGCTGACCGAAGTACTGTTCTAGCTGTTTCACTTGGAGGCTGACAGCACTTGGCGTGCACCCCACAGCAGCTCCAGCCGCAGTGAAATTTCCGTGGATCATGATGGCGCGTAGAGTCTGCAAAGCCGACAGATTCATGAGAATAAATCACAGCAAAAGTGCGAATATATCATTTATCGTCGCAACCGAATCCGCCTAGATTACGTCCGACGGGTAGCTGATGCCGCAATGCCCCGTCGAGGTCGAGTTTGTTCGGATTCTGTCGGTTGACTAACTTGGAAAGAGATTCATGAAAAGCACAACTCTGCTTGCATTTGCAGCATTTGCCTGCGCCGCCGCGGCATTGTTTGGCGCCACCACTTCAGCATACGCACAGGACGTCATTGGGTTGAAAAGATCAAGTCCGAACAAAGCATCGCCCTCGGGTCGCCCACCAATTTGGTGCCGTTTGCGTTCATGGACGGCGACCAGAAAATGGTCGGCTACTTCGCGATGCGTTCGATCTCTTGCATCTCTGATGCAAACACGGAGTCGTATTGCTCGCCAGGAGCGCCGAGCGACAGGTCGGTAAGATTGTTGGCCTTGATGTAGTCACTGAAGACTTGTCCAGTGCGAGCCTTCAGGATCGCCTGCTGCAGTTCCTGGTATCCCTTGGGGTTCTTCTGCGCGAAGCCTGCGGAGACAACGTAGACGCCGTAGCGACCCAGAAACTCAGGCGATGGCATTGCGACCCCTAGCGTCTTCAGTTGGCTCTGCAAGGTATCAGCCTCCGGCCAGCGGGGGCTCTTCTTGTCCGAGCCGATAAAGAGTGCCGTGGTCCTGGAACGCAGACTTGACCGCACGAAGTCGTCGCCGAGATTGGCAGTGACATCACCGGCGAGCAGCGCGTTCACCGATTCCGAGCCGCCCTTGTAATTGACGACAAGCACATCGATTTTGAGCTTCTCGACCAGCCACTTCGCCATTACCTCTTGGGCAGTCCCGCCCGTCACAGAGATGGAGAGCTTCCCGGGTTTACTTCGTGCTTGCTCGACAAACTTGAGGAAATTCGGAATCCCCGAGTCGTTTCTGACCAGGAACACCCGAGGCTCATGCAGGTCGGCCATGATGACCCGGAAATCGTTCGCCTTGAACCCGGCATTCCCGCGGGCTATAGCGAGATTGAGGTCAGGCTGGTTAATGGCGAGGATCGCGGACCCATCTGCTCCTTCGCGCAGGAGTGCCGTGGCTGCGATCTGGCCACCTGCTCCCGGCTGGTTGCGAACGAGGATGCTGCGGCCCAAGGCCCCCTGAAGCGGCGCGGAGAGCAGGCGTGCAAAGGTATCCGTGCTTCCGCCCGGCGGGTAGCCGACGATGATTTGCAGTGGCTTGTCGCTCTGGGCGAGGCTAATTTGAGGAATGGCTGAGGTCACGACTGCGAAACCCAATCCGAGGGTAAAGTGGCGGCGGTTGGTCGAGAGATGCGTCATATGTGTTCTCCGGTGGGACCGATCAGAATCGAGCAAGCAGACGCATGTCGTAAGGCGTCGTGTTGAGTTGTTCGAACCCATCCGATGTGACTACGACCACGTCTTCAAGATGCGCGCCGCCAACTTCCGGCTGGTCAGGCAGCACGATGCGGGGCTCAAGGCACATCACCATGTTCTCCTCAACCACGAAGTCCACACGACGATCTACAAGCGGCTCACCGTGCAGTCCGTAGCCAAGCTGGTGGCCCGTGTTGCCGGTATACACGTAGTCGCCCCAGCCGCTGTCGGCGATGACTTCCCGGGCACGTGCATCGATGGCCTTGCCGGTGACGCCTGGACGGATCATCTTTTTCGCCTCTTGCAGGGCAAGGTATGTCGCCTGGTAGATCTCACGCTGTTTGTCGGTGGGCTTTCCGCCGCAAATCACCGTCCGGCCGAGGTCGGCGGTGTAGCCCTTCACGACTGCCCCAAGGTCGAGAATGACCATCTCACCGTCCTGGATGACCTTTTCCGTGGCGATGCGTTCGAACATCGAAGCATTCGGGCCGGAAGCAATCAACGGAATGAACGGCTCGAACTCCGAACCTGCGCGCCGCATTGCAGTCACGGCAGCGGCGGATACCGATTGCTCGGTCACCCCCGGCCGGATGGCTTCGATCGCGGCCAGGGCCCCAAGATCCGCCACGCGCAACGAAGCGCGGATAAGGTCCACTTCGATCGGATGTTTGACGGCCGTGAGTTGCAACCACATGGGCGTGACGTCTCCGATCTCGAGTTCTGGACAGGCTTTGGTGAGATTCCTGTACACCATGTGCGGCATGATGTCCGTCGCGATCCGGCCGCGACTGACACCATAGTCGGACAGCATTTTCTCGATGACTTCGTGCCACTTCGAAACGTGGGGCAAGCGACGGGCATCCTGGATGTCGGACTTGAACTTGATCCGCAAGTCGTCGCTGCCTGAGATGTACCCCACCACGGGTGGCTTGCCCTTCACCACTAAGGCTATGTACTCAGGTTCGAGGAACGGGCGGAACCCTTTGACATAAAAGTCTGTAGCCCATCGCACGGCCTCCGCTTTGCAGAAAAGGAAGGCATCGAAGCCGGATTGCTCCAGTGCCTTCTGAAGCTTTTCCTGCTTGATGGCGTGAAGCGCATCACCGGCGTAGAAGCTAGGCGACTGTTTTGTAAACTTGATTTCTTTATTCATGACATTTGCTACCGGTTAATGGTGGTGAAAAGTGTGGAGCTCAAACGGTCGAGGCGGGAACGGTGGCTTCTGCCACTGACCTGAACTCGGCGATGGCTTGTGCCACGGAGGCTTTGTAGATATGGCGATGCGTCACGCACCGCATGAGATAGGGCCCCCAGGGCCGAACCAGCACGCTCCGCTCACGCAGATGTGCCTCCCATTGCTTGGCTGTCATACCGGTTGCCGCCACGTTGACTTGCACGATGTTGGTCCGGGGCAGCTTTACCCGGAGTGAATCGCCCCGGGTATCAAGGAGGCCAGTTGGTTTAAGTCATTCCGTTGTGACGGTTTGACTGGCAAGTTGCCGATAGT
>CAJBLW010000387.1 GCA_903953985.1 uncultured Burkholderiales bacterium | reverse complement strand
TTTGGCCACTCGACTGACCGCCAGTTCACTTTGTTGGCGCTGTGAACGCGCCATGTCCATGAGCAGGTTTTGCGAGGCCTCGGGCAATGCGTGCACTTCGGCCACAAAATCGGGCACGCTCACGTACTGCACATGCACCTCGGTCTCGGCCACCGCATCAACCGCGTGCGGCAAGCCCAGCAGGCCCGATGCAGCCTCCAGCCAAAATGGACCTTCCACCACGCCCAGCTGGTGCGCAATGTGGCCATCTGCCATCACCCCCACCACCACCCGCCCCTGCATGACGTGCAGGATGCGGTCTGCTGCGTCACCTCGGCGCAGCACCACAGTGCCTGCGACCACGGGGGCTGCGGGCTCGGACAAAGGGGACAAAGAGGTATCCAACATGGTGGAGCCAAATGTGCCAGAGCCCCAGCCTGTGGGCTTTGACGCACATCAATGAGTCCCCATCACCGCACAAGAATCGCCCGGAAGTCGTTCACATTGGTGTGCGTGGGCCCGGTGATGACCAGGTCGCCCAGTGGCTCAAAAAAGCCGTAGGCGTCGTTGCGCTGCAGATGATCGGCCACTTTGTGTCCCAGCGCGGCAGCACGCGCCAGCGTGTCGGGGGCCACTTGCGCCCCGGCGTTGTCTTCGATGCCATCGATACCGTCGGTGTCGGCGGCCAGTGCCCACACGCCGCTCTGGCCTTGCAGGGCCTCTGCCAAGCCCATGCAAAACTCACCCGCACGCCCGCCGCGCCCGCGTGGCGTGCCTGCGGGCTGCTGTTTGATGGTCACCGTGGTTTCGCCGCCGCTCAAAATCACGCAGGGCTTGGTGAAAGGCCCCAGGCCCTTCGCCGCCGCACGCGCCAGCGCTGCATGCACTTTGGCCACCTCGCGCGACTCCCCCTCGATCTCATCGCTCAGGATATAGGCGTTCAGCCCCATGTCACGCGCTGCAGCGGCTGCGGCCTCGAGCGACTGTTTGGGCGTGGCGATCATGTGCACGCTGTGGCCGTCAAAGACTGGCGAACCGGGTTTGGGCGTTTCCCAAATGCCCGACTGCAAGGCCTGCAGGACCGAATCGGGCACGTTGATCGCGTAGCGCTTGAGAATGGCGAGCGCATCGGCGCAGGAGCTGGCATCGGGCACGGTAGGGCCACTGGCGATGATGGACGGGTCGTCGCCCGGCACGTCGCTGATGGTGAGCGTGACCACCCGCGCAGGCGCGCAAGCGGCTGCCAGCCGCCCGCCTTTGATGCGCGAGAGGTGCTTGCGCAGGCAGTTCATCTCGGCAATGTTCGCACCACTGGCCAGCAACTGTCGGTTGATGTCTTGTTTGAGCTGCAAGCTGATGCCGTCGGCTGGCAAGGTCAGCAGCGACGAGCCGCCACCCGAGATCAGGCACAGCACCAGGTCGTCGGCCGTCAGGCCTTTGGTGAGTTCCAAAATGCGCTCAGCCGCTTGCAGCCCAGCCGCATCGGGCACCGGGTGACCGGCTTCGACCACTTCAATGCGCTCGGGCAAGCCCGCTGGGCGTGGCGGCGTGTGGCCGTAGCGCGTGACCACAAGGCCCGACAGCGGCGCGTCCAGGGGCCACAGGGCCTCGACCGCTTGTGCCATCGCACCCCCAGCTTTGCCGGCGCCCAGCACCAAGGTGCGGCCCTTGGCAGGATCTGGCGGGTCGGGCAGATGGGCGGTGGTGTTGTGCAGGGGCAAGGCGCGTTGCACCGCCACGTCGTAGAGGTGGCGCAAAAAAAGCACAGGCGATTCGGTGGAACCGGGCAGCATGCCTGCGGCAGCGCTGCTCGTTTGTAAAGGTGTCGGTACGTTCATGAAGGGATGTTAACGTCCCCAGCCGAGATGTCGTGCCCCGCCATGATCTCCAGACTGCGGCAAAGCGCCGAGTGGTCCAGTCCGGACAAGCCATGCGCGACGCACACCTGCATGAGTTGTGCGGCGCTGGCCGTGTTCGGCAAGGACAGGCCCATCTGACGGGCACCTTCCAGGGCCAAGCCCAGGTCTTTTTGATGCAGCGCGATCCGAAAACCCGGGTTGAATGTGCGCTTGACCATGCGCTCACCATGCACCTCCAGAATTCGGCTGGCGGCAAAGCCACCCATCAGGGCTTGCCGCACCTTGGCCGGATCGGCCCC
>CAJBLW010000386.1 GCA_903953985.1 uncultured Burkholderiales bacterium | reverse complement strand
CTCGGTCTGCCTGCGCCCGATCCGCCCAGAAGACGAGGCGCAGCACATGGCCTTCTTGCAGGCGCTGGACCCGGAAGACGTGCGGATGCGGGTGTTTTACAGCCGGCGCAGCATGGCGCGCAGCGAGCTGGCCCGCTTGGTGCAGATTGACTACGCGCGTGAAATGGCTTTTGTGGCCTTGGCCGATGGCCCGGATGGGCAGTTGCAGACCCTAGGCGTGGTGCGTGCCATGACCGACCCCGACAACATCGAGGCCGAGTTTGGCGTGATCGTTCGCTCAGACCTCAAAGGCAGCGGGCTCGGCCTGTTGCTGATGCAGAAAATGATCGCCTACCTGCGCAGCCAGGGCACACAGCGTCTGGTAGCCACCGTGCTTGACTACAACGACCGGATGCGAAAGCTGGCCCATGAGCTGGGCTTCGAGGAGGGTGCCATCGGCACCACAGGTGACGGCGTTCGCGGGATTTTGCTCAAGCTCACTTGATCCCAATCGCCCACTGGATCAGCATCTTGGCGACAAAACCGGTCATGCCAAAAGCCAGGCCCAAAAAAATGACAAAGGTACCAAATTTCCCTGCTTTGGACTCCCATGCCAATTGCAAGACGATGAATAGCATGTAGAGCATGAAAGCGCTCACGCCAATGGTCAGGCCAAACCAGGCGAACTGCTCTTCTGTAAAACTCCACATCACACGGCCTCCTGATGGGGCATGCGTTCGGGGATATCGCGGGTGTCTACCAGATCGCGATAAGCATGCCAGGAGGCATGGCCCAACACGGGTACGATCACGATCAACCCGATGAACAAACTCAAAATGCCCATCATGCTCAGGGCCATGATCAAAAACGCCCACAGCACCATGGGCATGGGATGGGTAAGGACCACCTTCCAACTGGTCAGCACTGCTTGCAGAGTGTTGAGCTGACGATCTAGCAACAAGGGCATAGCCACTACGCTGGAAGCAAAAACCGGTGCAGCCATCAAGCCGCCCAACATCAGCCACAGTTCAAACAGGTAACTGTCGGGGTTAAGCACCACATGGCGAATGAAATCCATGGGAGTGTGGATCGGCATCGGGGCCAGCAAAGTGATCAAGGATGATGAAGTCATCACCCAGCCCGTGCCGGTCAGGGCCAACAACAAACCAAAACGCACCAGACACCAGTAACTCACAGGTTCGTTGTTCTGCAGCGTTTGCCACTGCGTCCAGGTCTTGAATAAAAGCTGCAGGTTGACGGCCTCGTTTCTTTCGATGGCGCGGCTCATGGCGTAAAGGCTGGTGGCTAAAACAGGCGCAACGACCAAAAAACCCGACACCGCACTGGCCAGCAACCAGAACCGGTCGTGTGCCAGCCAAGTGATCAGGCCACCCCCTATGGCCATCACCAGGCCGTGCGCCAGGCTCAACCAAGGTGAATGGCAGATGTCCTTCAGTCCTAAATAGAGCCAGAACAGAGGTTGCTTGCCATTGATGGGTAAAACGCCAGGCAAGTTCAAACGATGACGTTCAGTTGGGGGCTGTTCGGGTAGTGAGTTGGGGGAATGGCGGGGGGTAGGGGAAGCTTTCGTCATGTATTTGAGCTTACCCGCCGGCTGATTTGTAAATTTGACCTGCATCAAATGGCAAAAGGCTGACAAGCAGCCTTCAGTCTTCAACGGAACGTTTCCTTGATTGAACCTAATCAGGTCAATACATCGATCACGTTCACAACTTTGTCATCCCAGGGGAAGACCCGGGAACCAGGCTGAAGGCCAGGATGACAAAGCGAGGGGCCGCATGAATAGAAAACGACCAGTTGGCGCTCAGTCGTGACCGTGCCCGCCGTGGTGCTTCATGGGGTGCATGCCAGATCCCTTCATCATGCGGGCTGTTTCTTTGTCAAACACTTGCTTTTGTTCATCGCTCAGGTTGGCGTAAAAAGCCTTGGTCGCTTCGTCGCGTTGTTGCATGTGTGTGTCGCGTTGCGCTTTCATGGCCTGCATTTGGTTTAGGCGCTCGGGTGTGGTCATTTTTTCAAAGTTGGCACGTTCTGGTTGCGCCTTGCGGGCGGGGTGTTGCATGGACATGGAAAAAGTGTTCCACGCAGGTTCTTGAGCCGCTTGCAAGTTCAGTTTGGTCTTCAGCCCTGTCAAATGCCGGGTGTGGCGCTCGGCTTTGTGCTCGCGCATTTTCTCCATGCGGCCAACACCTTCTTTTTCGGCAGGAGGCGTGGTGATTTGGGCCAAGGTAACACCGGTCAAACCAGCCATCAAGGCCGTGGCGATCAAGGTGGTGCGAATCGATTTCATGGAAACATCCTTTGGTTGATGGGATGCTTTCAGTGTGATCCGCCCATGTATCCGGGCTGTGCCCGGATGCTGCTGATTTGTAAAGATCAGGTATTTTTACTCAGCAAAAAATTCAAGCGCTGACGCGATAACCTTCATCGGCAATGGCTTGGGCCAAAGCCTCGCGGTTTTTTTCTGAATCCACTTGCACGGTGTTGTGTGTGCGGTCGATCACAACCTTGGCCTGTGTATCCAAAGACAATAAAGCTTTGGTGACTGCTTTTTCGCAGTGGCCACACGTCATGCCCTCAACGGTAAAAATTTGGTTCATGATGCATCCTCTCCAATGAACGGAACACGACCCGCTTGGGTCTGGTCTGAGCATAGACCATCAAGGACTTCATGCCATGACACAGATCAAGACAGACTCTCTAACCAGCTACGACATCGGCATTGGCGGCATGACCTGCGCCTCGTGCGTGTCACGGGTTGAAAAAGCCCTGAAAAAAACACCCGGCGTGCTCAGCGCCACGGTCAACCTCGCCACCGAATCGGCCCGAATCGAAGTGGCATCGGTTGATGTGACCGATGCACGCTTGCGCCGCGCTGTGCGCGATGCCGGCTATGAGCCCCGCACACCCGAAGCACAAGCCGATGCGGGCCGTGATTCAGCCTGGGCGGGGTTCATGCCAGTCGGTGTGGGCCTGCTGCTGACCACGCCTTTGGTAATGCCCATGCTGGCCGAGTTGTGGGGACAGCATTGGATGCTGCCCGCGTGGCTGCAATTTGCATTGGCCACGCCCGTGCAGTTTGTGTTGGGCGCTCGTTTTTACAAAGCCGGTTGGCACGCGCTGAAGGCGCTCACGGGCAACATGGATTTGTTGGTGTCCTTGGGCACCACCGCAGGCTGGGCCTTGTCGGTCTGGCTGTGGCTCACCGCGCACGACGGACATGCGCCGCACCTGTACTTTGAAGGCTCGGCCGTGGTCATCACCTTGGTGATGCTGGGCAAATGGCTGGAGACGCGTGCCAAGCGCCAGACCACCGAGGCGATTCGCGCCTTGCACGCCTTGCGCCCGGACAAAGCCCATTGGTTGGGCGAAGACGGAGAAGTCGATTTGCCTGTGGATGAAGTTCTAGTGGGCGACCGGATCGTGGTGCGACCCGGGGAGCGTTTTCCGCTGGACGGCGAATTGGTAGAAGGCCAAACCCAGGTGGACGAATCGATGCTGACCGGAGAGCCTTTGCCCGTGGCCAAAGCACCGGGTGCGGCTTTGACCGGCGGGTCGATCAATGGCGAAGGGCGTGTGCTCATGCGCATCACCGCGGTGGGCAACGAAACCGTGCTCTCGCACATCATCCGCTTGGTCGAAGACGCGCAAGCGGCCAAAGCGCCCATTCAGCGGCTGGTGGACAAAGTCGCCGAAGTGTTTGTGCCCGTGGTGCTGCTGATTGCCCTGCTCACCTTGGGGGCGTGGATGGCAACGGGGGCCGATTTTGAAACCGCCCTCATCCACGCTGTGGCCGTGCTGGTCATTGCCTGCCCTTGCGCCTTGGGCCTGGCCACACCTGTGGCCATCATGGCGGGCACGGGTGTAGCGGCCATACACGGCATCCTGATCAAAGACGTGCAGGCGCTGGAATTGGCGCACCGCGTACAAATTGTGGCCATTGACAAAACCGGCACGCTCACCGTGGGACAACCACGCTTGCTGGCCCATGTGCCCGCGCCCGGGCACGATGCCCCAACAGCTTTGGCTTTGGCCGCACGCGTGCAAAGCGGCAGTGAACACCCCTTGGCGCGTGCGGTGGTCAGCGCGGCACAACAGCAGGGCCTGACAGGCCCCACCGCGCAAGACCTGCAGGCCGTGCCCGGCAAGGGCGTGTTGGCCAAGGTGGACGGCAGGCAGCTCATGCTGGGCAGCTTGCGCTGGATGCAAGAAGAGGGCCTGGACATTGGCGTTTGGCAGCAAGACATTGAAGCCTTGCAGGCGCAAGGCGCCAGCCTGTCGGCTTTGGCGGATCGCACCGATGCGGGTTTACATGCCCTGCTGCTCATGGGTTTTGGCGACGAGCCCAAAGTGGGCGCCGCACAGGCCTTGACCGCTTTGCGCGAACGTGGCTTGAAGTTGGTGATGATTTCGGGTGACAACCAAACCGCGGCCGAAGCCATGGCACGCCGCTTGGGCTTGCGCCCTGAAGCCGGCGAAGTGATGGCCGATGTGCTGCCTGGAGACAAGTCGGCGCAGGTGCAAAAATTGCGTGCCAATGGCCAAGTGGTGGCCATGGTGGGCGATGGGGTGAACGATGCGCCCGCCTTGGCGGCCGCCGATGTGGGCATGGCCATGGGCAATGGCACGGATGTGGCCATGCATGCGGCCGGCATCACCCTCATGCGTGGTGATGTGGCACTGGTGGGTGCGGCGTTTGATATCTCGGCCCGCACCGTGGCCAAGATTCGGCAAAACCTGTTTTGGGCCTTTGCCTACAACGTGGCGGGCATTCCCCTGGCTGCTTTGGGTTACCTCAATCCCATGATGGCGGGCGCGGCCATGGCGCTCAGCTCGGTCAGTGTCATGGCCAATGCCTTGTTGCTTAAACGCTGGAAACCCTGAAAGCACATTGCCTTGACGTACGTCATGGTGGGCCGCTGGGCAAAAGCGCAAAGTGAAGGCATTCACTTCAGGGAGAGTTTTCATGCCCCGCCACAGCGCCCTTCAGACCATTCGTGACGAGCACGCGAGCTTGGCTGCCATGCTGCAATCCATGCGGCTCATGGTCCAAAAAGGGCCATCCGATAACCGACGCCAATTTTTCGACGTACTGCGGGGCATGCTTTTTTACATCGACGAATTCCCGGAGCGCCTGCACCACCCCAAAGAGTCGAACCTGCTTTTCCCCAAAGTGGTGAAGCTCGCACCGAAAGTCATGGGGGCTGTGGACAAGCTCGAACGCGACCACATGCGCAGCGAAAAAGCTTCACGCGACCTGCAGCACATGCTGCTGGCTTGGGAATTATTGGGTCCGGGCAGGCGCGCGGCGTTTGAAGAAGCCATGGGCCAATACATCGACGCTTACTTGGAGCACATGAACCTGGAAGAAAACGTCATCTTGCCCG
>CAJBLW010000385.1 GCA_903953985.1 uncultured Burkholderiales bacterium | reverse complement strand
TGGCGCAAATGCGGCTTGTCGGACAAGAGCTTGCACAAAGGGGCACCCGGCGCCAAGCGTGCCAGTACTTGCAAAGCCTGAGGCCCCAGGCGCTGCATGATGGCGCTCGAAGTGTCGCCGCCCGACAGCAGCAAACGTGGCACCTCCACGGTTTGCAGCACCCGCTCGGTCAACTCACCCAGGCACTCACCCACCAAACGCCCGCCTTGCAGCACAGCTTGCGCCTGTGACAGCCCCGAGGCCATCAACCGCTCACGCAGTTGACCGATGCGCACATCTCCCGTGCCCCGCGCCGTGTGCACCACCACGCTGCGCCCGCTCTGCCAAGCCGAGACGATCGCCTGGGCCATGTCCGCCAAAGCCTGATCGCGCTGTGCGAGCCAAGTACAAACATCCAAAACCACCTCCACAAAACCAGCCTGCACAGCCAAATCGACCTGCTGGGCGCTCAAGGCAGAAGCGCTGGCCGACACCACCAAAACCTGGGGAACAGCCGCAAACCCCTCAAAAGAGGGGGCTGAGGCGGGCCATGGCGTGGGCGAACCCGCACGCCACCATTGCGTCAAGGCGTACTCCAGACCCGAAGAGCCCACCGCAAACATCGGCGCCGGCTTCAACGCCGACAAGCGCGTCAATTGCCGCCCGGTGGCCGTCAGGTGCTCCGGCCGGGTGCCATCAAACAGCAAAGCCTCGCAGGAGGACGCGAGCAAGGTGTCCACTTCGGCATCCTGCTGCGCCTCGGACCGCTCAAAGACAGGCAGCGTGACACCCGCCACCGTTTGGCGCGTCTGCATGGACAGGTGCCTGGCCAAGTCAGACTCGGTCATGGGCGTCACAGGGTGCACACGCATGATGGGATGGCAGTCGATTCGGTACACCTGGCCGTCCGTTGCCGAGCGCGCAAACAAGTGCCCAAAAGCGCAATAACGCCCTAGCGCCGGGGTGGCAGCCACCACCGGAATCACCCCGGGGCCAAAGGCCTGACGCGCCAAATCCATCACATGCCCGATGCTGCCCACTTCGGGATGGCTGTCAAAAGTCGAGCACACCTTGTAATGCACTAAAGGCACCGGCAACTCGGCCAAAGCGGCCAAGACAGGCGGCAACTGCTCATCCATTTCGGCCGGGCTCATGGATCGGCTGTGACCGGCAACGCCCACGGCATCAAACGGCCCCAAGGCCTTGAGCAAGGCCGCACTGGGCACCTGCAAAAACAAGGCACAGCGAAGCCCCGCAAAGGTCAGTACCTCCAGTGCATCGGTCGAGCCTGTGAAATCGTCGCCATAAAAAGCAAGCCGCATGGCGGTCTCGGGTGATGGCTCATGCATGGGTCAGCTCACCCCAAAATGCGACAAGGCCCGGGCCAAAGCGTTTTGATGCGCGGCGGCCTGGTGCAAGTCCACACCCGCAACGGCCGCGTCCCAAGCCTGGCGCATGCTTTGCACCCCTGCAGCGGTGCCATCGGGGTGGCCAATGATGCCCCCGCCCGCCAAATGCATCAGGTCACAAGAGGCCAGTTGCCGGTAAATTTCCGGGGCCAAACCGGCCCACTGGCCTGAAGAAAAAACAGGCATCAAAGGCTGCAAGCCTGCAAACGGACGCAAGCAGTCCTGCGCATTGGCAAACACCGACGCATCGGGCTCCCAAAATTTGCTGCTGGGCCCATTCACATGCAAATGGTCCACCCCTGCCAGCCGCCACAACTTTTGGTAGGCCGCGAATGAAAAACCCAAGCCGGGGTGGCGCGTCAAGGCGCCCCAACCATTGCGGTGGCCATGAATGGGCAAAGCGGTGTTCTTGCGCAAATGCTCGACCCCGGCAAAGCCCACCCAATTGACACTGACCATGACACACGTGCCCCCGGCAGCGGCCACGGCGTCACTTTGGCGCAGCATGTCGTCGATGGAGCCTGACACGTTGAAGGCGTACATCGGCATGCGCCCCAAGCGATCAGCATGGCGATGCAGCACCGGCATCACCGCCGCCAGCCGCGCAGCAAAAGGCTCGTAAGGCGCATTGGCCATCAACTCATCGTCCTTGATGAAATCAATCCCCGCAGCGCACAGCGAATCCACCAACTGCGCCGTTTGCTCCGCACTCAAGCCAATGCTGGGTTTGACAATCGTGCCCACCAAGGGACGCCCGTGCACACCCGCCAACTGGCGCGTGCCCTCGATGCCAAAAGCCGGCCCCTGAAACTCGGCGGCATAGGCGGGTGACAATTCCACATCGAGCAAGCGCAATGCCGTGACTTCCCCGAGCTCAAACAAATTGCCGGCCACCGTGGCCAAGAGCGAAGGCAAATTGGCCCCGACGTTGTCCACCGGAAACGCAATCTCGATTTCGGCCCGCTCAAAAGGCCCATCCAGCCCCTGGCGCTGCACCAAAGCACTGTGCAGCGTGGGCTGCGCGCTGGCCGTACTGGGCAAGACACGGATGACACGGGCTCGCGAGCGCTCCTTCAATTGCGCGGTTTCGCCCGGCAAGGTCACAAAGGTGCCGCTCGACTGCTCCCCGGCAATGATTTCGGCCACTTTGTCGGAGGGTACCGTGCTTTCGACGAAATAACGGGCTGTGAATTCGGAACGCGCACCAGGCTGGCTCATGGGTCAAGTCTGCTCATTTGGAAGAAGCCCGCATCGTATGACGCTTGATGGACCACCACAAGTCAAAACCATTCAGAAAAACGCCATCGTGCGCACTTCGATGCTTTCGCGTTTCAGGGCATCGGGCGCCGTATCCGGGTGCTCAAAAGCCGAATGCCCCATGAACCGACACCGACCATCGGTGGCCGTGTCATAGGTTTTGAGCAACAAAGCGTACACCAACTGTCTTGTAAACGACACCTGATCTCCACTTCAACCCTTCAGTACGGTAGACCCGCAGAAGCTGGACCTGAATCAACGATTTGTACACAGGGGGTAAAAATGGATGGCATCCTTCAAAACTCCAAGCTTCATTAGAAAGTTCCTAGAATCTATGCATCAATCATTGCTCAAAAATTAAACAGGATAGAAGTTTGGAGTGACATTCAACGCTCTGAAGATTTGTCGCGCTTTATTATTCGGGCTGTATGCCCATCTCACGCGCCATGGCTTGGTAGAGTCGAGTCTCTTCGTCAAAAAAACGTTCCAATTCAACCAAGGTCATCGGTGGCGCCGGCTCACTGCCGCTGGCCAAGGTCTGCGACTGAAATTGAGCTTCATGACAGGCCGCTGTCAAGGCTTTATGCAAGCGACGCACCTGCTCTTCTTGCGCGGTTTTTGCAACAAAAATGGCCCCCCAGGTACCGTGAATAAAATCGGTTAGTCCGAGATCCGATTTGGAAATCGGAAGCGCTTCGGGTATTTTTTCTGATGTATTGGCAGCGGTTGTCCCAAACACCTTTACCTTACCCGAAGAGGCTAAATCACGAACAGCACTTTGCGGCACAAAGGACAAATCGATCTGACCACCCATCAAATCTTGGAGCACCGGCGGCACACCTTTGTAAGGTACTTGCGTCAATGTCATCCCTGATTTTCGCGCAAGTCGTTCACCTAACAAATGAATCATCGAGCCGTTACCAATGTGTCCAAAAGTCAGAGGTCGAGAAGGCCTACTGCGCGCCAAACTGATAAGTTCACCTAAATTACGGGCGGGCAAATCGGAGCGGCCCAACAAAATATACGGGCCTCGTGTGATGAGTAGTACGGGTCGTAAACGGTCACTGGTGTAACGCGCTGCGCGAACTGAGAGAGGCGTCAGTATGGATTCGGTTTGCGAAGCAATCATCAATACCGGCGAAGCCGCAGAAGCAGCCAACATTTTGTTAACGCCCAATGAACCACCGGCGCCAGGGAGGTTTTCTACCACGACGGCCTGACCGAGTTCTCGTTGGGTTGCCACCTGAAGTCTTCTTGCCAGGATATCTGTCGGGTTGCCCGCCGGTTGAGGGACGATCAAACTGACGGGTGGGCCAGAAAGTGTTTGCGCACATAGTGGCGCTAAACCTAACAGGCTAAGTCCACCCAAAGATACGATGGCTTGTCGACGGTTCTTCATTTCTATCTCCTGTTTTGATCAGATGCGGATTCAAGGACGAAGTGCAACAAAGATGAATCCGGCAATAGGTGGCTGAGGATGTCAAGGCATCATGCACACTTAATCCGCCAAGTCCAAGTTGCTAGATGTTCAAGCACCTCAGCCGAATAGAACGATACCAAATTCACAGCCGTTTGAAAGCCAATCAAAACATCAGCGAGATCACCAGATTGATGGGCAGACACCGCAGCACCATCAGCCGCGAACTCGATCGTGGGCGTGGCCAGCGTGGCTATCGCGCCGAGCAAGCTTGCTCTTAGGCGTCTGAGTGAGCCCAGCGCAGCCGTAATGCCAACCGAGTGGACCCAAATGTCTGGTCCGATTTGGCGTTCTTTCTTGGGCTTTAATGGAGCCCCGAGCAGATTGCAGCCAAGGTGCAGGTCAGCCGTGAGCTCGTCTATTTGCATGTGTATGCGAACAAAGCCGCCAGTGGTGATTTACACACGCACCTGCGCAGCCAAAAGCCTCGGCGCAAACGCCACCTGTGCGGGCGTGACAGGCGCGGGCAAATCCCCAACCGCCGCCCGATCAGCGAGCGGCCAAGCCACATTGAGGA
>CAJBLW010000384.1 GCA_903953985.1 uncultured Burkholderiales bacterium | reverse complement strand
TTGCCGCTGGCGCTGATGGTGATGTCCGTCGGATCGAGCAGCCAGTCACCGGCCCGACCCGCCCTTGCACCCGCATCGACCCGGGCACCGTTGACCGCCAATCGGTGGCCCGAGGTTTCGATCTGGCCGCCGTCGCCGCCATGCATGCCGCCTCTGGCGGAAATCATGCCCTGCACGGTGGTCAGCGAAGCACTGTTACCCACTTCACTCCATAGCACCACGGTGCCGCCGTTTCCGCTTTGCGTGGCACTGGCATCGATCAATGCGCCATCGGCCATCGACACCCGGCTGGCCTGGTACAGCGCGGAGGGGTCATCAAACACCCGGCGCTGTGCGTTTTGTCCGCCTTGCCAGTCGCCGCCGACTAGCACTTGACCACCGCCGGTAGCGCCTGTGGCCAAGATTGAGCTTCCGCTTTCGAGGCGGATGTCGTCCCCGGTCAAGATAACGCGCCCTCCCACCTCGGTGAGGCTGCTGGCCTGGATGGACCCGCTGTGACGCACTACCCCCGCCTGCACACTTTGAAGTGCCCGGGCAGACAGGATCACCATCCCTCCTTCGGCTTCAACCACATGGCGGTTGTCCACCAAAGCTTTCCAGGCCCCGGGCTCGATCACCACGCCCTGCAGCTGGTCCTTGCTGTTGATTTGAAGCGTGACGGCTTCACCAGCAGCGAGAACCACCGTCCCCTTGCGTGCAAGGATCAGCCCGCTGTTGCGGACCTCCGGCGCCAAAAGGGCGATATAGCCCCCAAGGCTTGCTCGGATTTCTCCATCATTTACGACGCTGGAAGTGCTGCCCTGACCTTCAAAGCGTAAGGGCCCTGCGGCCATGAAGGATTCATTGCTGATTTGATGTGTCGTTGCGAGCAAGCTGCCCACATCTACCCGGCTACCAGGGCCAAAGAAAACACCATTGCCATTGCTGATGACGACCTGGCCTGTGGCGCTGATGCGCCCCAGAATGGTGCTCGCCTCCGGTCCCAGGACGCGGTTGAGGGTGGAGCCACTTCCGTTATTGATGATCACCTGTGCGTCCGAGCCCACGTTGAAGCTCTGCCAGTTGATGACAGCACGCGGACTGCTTTGGTCGATGACTAATCTTGCATCTCGACTGCTCAAGCTGGCCGTGCCGGCAGCAACGCTGCCACCCAAGGGCAAGGCATGAGCGCCTAATGTTTGTGCATGGCTGGTGGCCAGGCCCATGGCCAAGGCTGCGCAGAGGAGTTTGGGCTTAAAGGCCAACCCACCACTTCCAGCATGACGGCTGCTGTGACTTTTGCGGGTTGCACAGTTAAGTTCTGAAACCACGACTAATTGCTGGTGAACGGCGCTCCAGATGACTTTGCAAATTAAATTCATAAAAAACTCTTTAATAGACTGCTGGTTCAAAGCGTGCGATTGAGGCTGACCCAAAAACGGTCTCTTCTCAAAGAGCCGTCTTGATCTTTGTTACCGATACCCAGCGGATTGGGGTTGCGGTCGATGCGGCGTGAATAGCTAGCTTTGGCAGACCATCCGTCAGGCCCGGTCCAAGTTAGGCTTATGCCGCCACCCTTAAGGTCATACTCCGTCAAATTGTCCGCAGTGCGTTTTTGAACCTTGCCATAGTCAACAAAGGGCGCTATCAGCCACTCTGATGAGATCGTCCGTCGCAACTCAAAATTGGCCAGTAGGCCCTGCGGACCAGAGCCTTCCCCAACCGGGTAAGCACGAACGCCGCTGGGACCGCCCAAGATCATGTTCTCAGAACCGTCAAGCGGCTTGCTGCCAGTATGTTGGCCCTGCAAGCCGATAAACATGGTAAAACCTTGGGTCAGTGCCTGCTGCCGTGAAAGGGCCCAGCGAACCAGGCCATAGCTGCCTTGGGTCGTGTCGATGCCTGTACTCACTTTTCGATCCAAATGACCACTAACCAGGGTCAGGCTATACGAGTTGGAACCAGTTCCGCCTAAGGTGTCAAAGTGATTGCCATTTACCCCTATCTGGGAGCCCCGGATTCGGTAATCAGTTGCCCTATCCTGTCCCATGAGGCTTGTGTAATCGCGAATCGACACACCAGCATTGAGGTACAAATTTTGGGAACGTGAGCGTACCCAAGGGTAAGAAAGATCAGTCTCGAAGATTTGGGCGTTGCCACGAATGTCAGGCACTTTCCCCTGTTCGTCTTTGATAACGACCCGATAGTCCAAGCGACTGAGAGCTAGATTTGTCTTGAGGCCACTGGGACCGAGTGGGACTGTTGCGCCAATGCGAAGAAAGTCAGCACCTTGACTCTTGAGGCCCTGAACGAGGAACCTTTCACCCCACCCGCTTGGGCTGAGCAAGGTAGCCGACGCAAGCACCCGCCATTCGCCCACGCTGCGCGCATTACCGTTATCCAC
>CAJBLW010000383.1 GCA_903953985.1 uncultured Burkholderiales bacterium | reverse complement strand
CCTTTGTACGGCACCCGTCCGGACATGATGGCCAAGTACCCCACGCACGACGACCGCAAGGCTTTCTGGCGTCTGCCCACCTTGTTCAAGACCGTGCAAGACAAGAACATCGCCGACAAGATGCACGAGAAGTACCCGCTCATCCTCACGTCCGGTCGTTTGGTCGAGTACGAGGGCGGTGGCGAGGAAACCCGTGCCAACCCATGGCTGGCCGAATTGCAGCAAGAGGCCTATGTCGAGATCCACCCCAAAACGGCGGCCGCTCGGGGTATTCGCAACGGCGACCGCGTCTGGTTGACCGGTGCCACGGGCGCTCGTCTGGACGTGCAGGCCATGGTGACCGAACGCGTTGACACTGCCACGGTGTGGATGCCTTTCCACTTCTCGGGCCGTTGGCAAGGGGTCGACATGCTGGCGCACTACCCCAAGGGGGCTGCACCCATCGTGCGAGGCGAGGCGGTCAACACCGCTACGACATACGGCTATGACAGCGTCACCATGATGCAAGAGACCAAGACCACCATCTGCAACATCGAAAAAGCCTAAGCGCACCAGGAGAACACGATGGCACGAATGAAATTTATTTGCGATGCAGAGCGCTGCATCGAATGCAACGGCTGCGTCACCGCTTGTAAAAACGAACCCGAAGTTCCGTGGGGCGTGAACCGCCGCCGCGTGGTCACCCTGAACGACGGTGTACCCGGTGAGAAGTCGATCTCGGTGGCCTGCATGCACTGCTCGGATGCGCCTTGCATGGCGGTTTGCCCGGTGAACTGCTTTTACAAAACCGAAGAAGGCGTGGTGCTGCACGACAAGGACATCTGCATTGGCTGCGGCTACTGTTCTTATGCCTGCCCATTTGGCGCACCGCAGTTCCCGTCCAACGGCACCTTTGGCTTGCGCGGCAAGATGGACAAGTGCACCTTCTGCGCCGGTGGCCCCGAAGAGCATGGCAGCCAGGCCGAGTTCGAAAAATACGGCCGCAACCGCCTGGCTGAGGGCAAGCTGCCCGCCTGTGCGGAAATGTGCTCGACCAAGGCGCTGCTCGCCGGTGATGGCGATGTGGTCGCCGACATCCTTCGTGGTCGCGTGTTGGCCCGAGGCAAAGGCGCCGAAGTTTGGGGCTGGGGCACTGCTTACGGCAACCAAGCCAAGCCAGGAGCCTGATCATGAAAAAAACCATCTTCATCATCGGTTGCGCGGCTTTACTGGTGGCATGCGGCGAAACTTCGCAAGACAAACCGGGTGTGCGTTCTGACAAGGCTGTGCAAAACGGCACCGGTGTTGCGGTTTACACCGCGCCGGGCTGGAAAGTCGGTGACAAAGACGGCTGGGCCAATCACCTCAAAGCCCGTGCCAGTTATGGTCAAGACGACCATGCCCGTGCCCCCAAGTGAGCCACAAGGAGAAGTTCATGCGCCACTTCTTACTGAGCATCGGTCTGGCCCTGTGGACCTTGGGTGCTGTGGCCCAAACGCAGGCCCCGGCCTCTGCGGCCCCACCCACTGCCGCTGCACCTGCTGCCGCAGCTGACAACAGCTTGGGCGTGAAGAGCGCCAACATTTTCCAGATTGCGCCGGGTGCCGACGCCGATCCGAAGTACAAGGACCAGACCAACGCCGAACGCGGCCAGGTCCAACCCGGCAACAACGCGCCCATGTGGCGCGCGGTGGGGCAGGGCGTGACCGGCTACACCAGCCTGCCCAAAAGCCAAGCGCCTGAAGCAGGCAACCTGATCCAGCCTTTTGTGCAATACCCCGGCTCGCGTCTGGCCTCGGCGGGCGAGTCTTGGCGTCAGGTGCGCAACAACATCATCATTCCGTATGGCGCAGCCTTGTTGCTGATCGCCGTGGGTGCGATGGCGCTGTTTTATTTCTCCAAGGGCACGATCGAGCTGCATGGTCAGGAAACCGGTCGCAAGATCGAACGGTTCACGCCGTTTGAGCGCTCGGCCCACTGGGCCAACGCCATTGCTTTTGTGTCGCTGGCCATCTCGGGCATCGTCATGGCCTATGGCAAATACTTCTTGCTCCCCATTTTGGGTGGCACGCTGTTTGGTTGGCTGAGCTATGCCCTGAAAAACCTGCACAACTTTGCGGGGCCCTTGTTTGCGGTGTCTTTGGTGGTGGTCTTCATCACCTTTCTCAAGGACAACCTGCCCAGCAAGGACGATGTGGTCTGGATGCTCAAAGGCGGCGGTTTGTTCTCGGGCACCGAAGTGCCTTCACACCGCTTCAATGCCGGTGAAAAGGTGGTCTTCTGG
Organism: uncultured Burkholderiales bacterium; assembly: GCA_903953985.1. Taxonomy (GTDB): domain Bacteria; phylum Pseudomonadota; class Gammaproteobacteria; order Burkholderiales; family Burkholderiaceae_C; genus Limnohabitans_A. Next base: position 2,545 of record CAJBLW010000383.1, on the reverse strand, counting down.
GGCGGTGTGTTGTTCCTTGGTTTGATCGTGGTCGGATCGGGCCTGGTGCTCGACATGCTGATCCCCGGCCTCATTTACGAACGCGGCACCATGCAAATCGCCAACATGATTCACGGCGTGGCCGCCTTGTTCATGATGGCCATGTTCATCGGCCACATCTACATGGGCACCATCGGCATGCGCGGTGCCTACAAAGCCATGCGAACGGGCTATGTGGACGAAACATGGGCCAAGGAACACCATGAGTTGTGGTACGACGATGTGAAGTCGGGCAAGATCCCAGCGCACCGTACAGCCACCACGCCCCCCCCTGCCGCCTCGAATGCTTCCACCGCTTCGGCTTGAGCCTGGAGAACCTTCATGAAAAAATACCTGCTTGTTTTGTCCGCACTGACCATCGGCTTCAGCGCTGCAGCCAAACTGCCCGCCCCAAGTGAGGAAGCCAAGGCCAAAGCCGCCGAGGCTGCGGCCAAAGCCGCGCACGGCAACAAAGTGGCCGACTTCCAACTTTGTAAGTCCCGCGAAAAAGTGGCAGCGCACTATTACAAAACCAACGGCAAAGGCAAGGCTGCACCTGCTGCCACGCCCGCTTGTGCGGACCCTGGTGCGTACAAGCCCGCAGAAACCACGGCTGCAGCAGCGCCTGCCGCTGCTCCCGCGGCAGCAGGAGCCAAGCCCGCGGCTGCGCCTGCCAAAAAAGGCTGATCGCGTTTTCAGCGTCACAGCAAAATCCCCCGTTGGCAACTGCGGGGGATTTTTACGTTAGGCTCAAGCCATGTCTGTCGTTCTGAACGCCCCCGAGGCGCCCCTGTTGCTCAAGCCCGATATCACCCATGCCCGAGTACCCCTCACGCGAAGCGTGACCGTGCACAATGAATTCGGTGAAGCCTCCGAGACGCAAATTCCCGCCGAGCGGGCGTTGACCATTTACCTCGACAAAAAAGAGCTGGTGACCTTGATGACTCTGGGTGCCGAGCCCGAGTGGCTGGTGCTGGGTTTTTTGCGCAACCAGCGTCTGATTGATTCGGTGGACCAGATCGAATCCATCACCGTGGATTGGACGATTGGCGAAGGTGAGCTGGGCGAGCCCGGTGTGGCGGCGGTCAAAACCCGTGCCAACGCCAACGTCGTGATCGAGCGCAGCGCCGAGCGCGTGGTGACCACCGGTTGCGGCCAGGGCAGCGTATTTGGCGATTTGATGGCCCACATCGACGAGATCGATCTGCCGCCCGCGCAGATCACCCAAAGCCAGCTTTATGGTGTGGTCAACGCGATCCGCTTGCAGGAAACTACCTACAAATCGTCTGGCTCGGTGCACGGCTGCGCCTTGTTTCAGGGCGACCAAATGCTCATGTTCGTCGAAGATGTGGGCCGCCACAACGCGGTGGACACCATCGCTGGCTGGATGTGGATGCACGACGTGAGCGCCCAGAACAAGGTGTTCTACACCACCGGTCGCTTGACCAGCGAGATGGTCATCAAGTCCGCCCAAATGGGCGTGCCTGTGGTCGTGTCGCGCAGCGGCATCACCCAAATGGGCCTGGACGTGGCCAAACGTCTGGGGTTGTGCGCCATCGGCCGCGCCACCAACAAGCGCTTCTTGTGCTTCAGCGCGCCAGAGCGCCTGATCTGGCAGCCGGATTTGGTGCCGCCAAAGAGCTATTGATCCGGCTCTGAGAAGTTTGTAGGTGTCCGGGCTGAATCGTTAACCTTGTCATCCCGGCATTGAGCCGGGATCCAGTGCATGCTGCGTGTGTTTGCCAAGGGTTGTGGTGCGAACTGGACCCCAGGTCTTCGCCCGGGATGGCGAAAGTTTCATTGGAGCTTCAACTTCATCGGGCCGGATCCACAAGACCAGATCAGTTGCTCAGCGCACCAAGGCTTGGGCACCAGTGCAAAGGTGCAAAGCCAATCAACCGTGGATGAACTTCGGTGCCCGTTTGTTCAAAAAGGCGTCCATGCCTTCTTTTTGGTCGGCAGTGGCAAACAGGCCGTGGAACAGTCGACGCTCGAACATCACGCCGTCTGTCAAGCCGCTTTCGAAAGCGCGGTTCACGCTCTCTTTGGCCGCCATGGTGGCCAGTTGGCCATAGCCACAAATCATCAAAGCGGCGCCCAGCGTTTCGTCCATCAACTTGTCCAGCGGCACGACGCGGCTGACCAGGCCACCGCGCTCGGCCTCAGCCGCGTCCATCATGCGGCCCGTGAGCACCAAATCCATCGCTTTGGACTTACCCATGGCACGCGGTAGGCGCTGCGTGCCGCCTGCGCCGGGGATGATGCCGATCTTGATTTCGGGTTGACCGAACTTGGCGTTGTCGGCGGCGATGATGAAGTCGCACATCATGGCCAGCTCGCAGCCACCGCCCAGCGCAAAGCCGCTGACCGCCGCGATCACGGGCTTGCGGATGCTGCGAATGGTTTCCCAGTTGCGGGTGATGAAGTCGTTTTTGTAAACATCGTGAAAATTGAACTTCGCCATGGCCGAGATGTCGGCCCCTGCGGCAAACGCTTTTTCGCTGCCGGTGATGACCATGCAGCCAAT
>CAJBLW010000382.1 GCA_903953985.1 uncultured Burkholderiales bacterium | reverse complement strand
TTGACAAGGAATATGGCGTTGCAGAAGGAGAAGAGTCATGAGCGTATTTGACGGAACGGGGCAAACCCAAAGCCAGTTTCAGAAGTCTCTGAACAAAGTATTCCTTTTCTACGGCGGTGGCTTTGCGGCCTTCGTCATCGTGCTCGGCATCCTCGAGCAAATGGGCATGCCCAAAGAGTACATCGGTTACGCCTTCCTGGCAGCCACCGTGCTCTTGTACGGCGGCATTGGTGTGATCAGCCGAACCAACGACGCGGCCGAGTACTACGTGGCCGGCCGACGTGTGCCTGCCATCTATAACGGCATGGCCACCGGCTCTGACTGGATGTCGGCGGCTTCGTTCATCGGCATGGCCGGTACGCTCTACCTGACCGGTTACGGCGGTCTGGCCTTCATCTTGGGCTGGACCGGCGGTTACTGTTTGGTGGCCTTGTTCCTGGCGCCTTACCTGCGCAAGTTTGGCCAATTCACCATCCCTGACTTTTTGGGCGCGCGCTACGGCGGCAACATGGCCCGCCTGATTGGCGTGTTTGCGGCCATCTTGGTGTCCTTCGTGTACGTGGTGGCGCAGATCTTCGGCGTGGGCTTGATCACCGCCCGCCTGACCGGCCTTTCTTTCGATGTTGGTGTGTATGTCGGCTTGGCCGGTATCTTGGTGTGCTCATTCTTGGGCGGTATGCGTGCGGTGACCTGGACCCAGGTGGCGCAATACCTGATCCTGATCGTGGCTTACATGATTCCTGTGGTCTGGCTGTCGGTGAAACACACCAGCAACCCAGTGCCCCAGATCTCTTATGGCTATCTGCTTGAAAAAGTGACAGCCAAAGAAGAGCAACTGCTGAAAGACCCCAAAGAACTCGAAGTTCGCGGTATCTTCAAAGCACGTGCCGATGCAGCCGCTGAAAAGCTGAAAGATGTGCCAGCAGCCATGGCCGCTGACAAAGAAGCCGCCACCAAAAAGCTGGAAGAGCTGAAGGCCGCCAACGCACCGGCTGCAGACATCAAGGCCGCTGAAACGGCTTTGGCGGCTCTGCCAAAAGACGAAGCAGCAGCCAAAGCGGCCTATACCGCTGCGCGTGCTGCCAATGCACCACGTGCCAACCCACCCCTGCGTCATGCCGAACCTTTCCCAGGTAAGGACGACGCCACCCGGGATGTGGCACGCAAGAACTTCTTGGCCTTGGTGTTCTGTTTGATGATTGGTACGGCTGCTTTGCCACACATCCTGATGCGCTTTTACACCGTGCCTTCGGTGCGTGAAGCGCGTGAGTCGGTGGCATGGTCGCTGTTCTTCATCTCTTTGTTGTATTTCACAGCGCCTGCTTTGGCGGTGTTGGTCAAGTTCGACATCTACACCCTCTTGGTCGGCACACCGTTTGACCAGTTGCCGGGATGGATTGCACGCTGGAACGTGGTCGACCCCACGCTGATGGCGGTGGCTGACATCAACAAAGATGGCATCTTGCAGTTGGCAGAAATCCGATTGGGTGGTGACATCATCGTATTGGCCACACCTGAAATCGGCGGCTTGCCGTTCGTGATTTCTGGCTTGGTGGCGGCCGGTGGTTTGGCTGCGGCCTTGTCCACAGCCGATGGCTTGTTGCTCACCATCGCCAACGCCTTGTCGCACGACGTTTACTACAAAGTGATTGACCCCAACGCATCGGCCAGCCGTCGCGTGGCGCTGTCCAAAACCTTTTTGGTGTTCGTGGCCCTGGCGGCTGCCTATGTCGCATCGCTGCGCATGGCGGACATTTTGTTCCTGGTGTCTGCGGCCTTCTCGTTTGCTGCGGCAGCCTTCTTCCCTGCGTTGACCCTGGGCATCTTCTGGAAACGTGCCAACAAATGGGGCGCCTCGCTGGGCATGGTGGCTGGTTTGGGCATCTCGTTCTACTACATGGTCAAGACCCATCCTTGGATGTACGGCTTGTTCCACAATGGTTCGCTGACCCCTGAAATCCTGAAGGCCAACACCTGGTGGGACATTGCCCCCATCTCGGCGGGTATCTTCGGCGTGCCACTGGGCTTTGCGGTGATCATCATCGTGTCGCTGCTGACCAAGGCACCGGACCAAGAAGTTCAGGACATGGTCGAGAACGTCCGCTTCCCCAGCTTTGACGGCAAGACCTCGCAAGGTACTGCTATGCACTGACAGGTCTATGTTGGCAAGACCTGTCTTGCCAACCTGAACCCTTCCAACAAAAAACCCGATCGCGTCATGCGATCGGGTTTTTTCTTTGGAGCGGTAAATCTGTTCATGCGCGCCTGACACCCACCCCGCACTGCGCCGGGGCCTGCCAATCGGGGCCGTCAAACCAAGCGTCGCCCTGCAAGTAAGCGCGCAGCATGGGCAAGGCGTCTTGCCCCCAAAACAATTTGTCATCGACCCGGAAGCTGGGCACGCCAAACACGCCCAGCGCCAGCGCTTCGTCGGTGTGTGCCTGCACGGCCTGCTTGACCTCGGTGCTGGCCGCGTCCCTGGCGGGTCCGAGGTGGGCTGCTAACTGCGCCAGACGCTGAGGGTCGGCCGCATCCTCGCCTGTGCACCAGACATGGCGAAACACCTGCTCGCACACGTAGCGGTTGGGCTGACCATCGGCATCGCACGCGGTGGCCAGTCGCAACAAACCCAGCGGGTTGAAGGGGTGCAGGGCCGGCAACTGCAAAGGCGTGCCCTGCTGCCTTGCCTGCCACAGCACCTGCCGGTAGGTCCAGTCGCGCTTGGCCGGGATTTCTGCCGGCCCGAGCTGCCCATGATGCTTGAGCATGGCCGCAAACAACACCGGCTTGTGCACCACCCGGTGGCCGATGCCCTGCAAGGCGCGGGGCAAGGCGTCGAAGGCCAGCCAGGCATAGGGCGAAATGAAGTCAAGGTAAAAGTGGATAGTTTTCATAAGGGCCTGCCGGTGTGTGGCGTCTCTCTCAACGCCTTGTTTTTGGCCCAAGTCTATAGGGTCAACACCAACTTGCGCGGGCCATCTTGTCCTTAGAATGAATTGGCATGAACAGGTGACCACAACGCCCACACTGTGCCAGAGTCAACCGCAGCACCTCAAGGAGACCCCATGTACAAACACATCATCCTGGCATATGACGGTTCCATCACCGGGCAAAAGGCCTTGCTCGAACTCGAGGAGCTGGCGCACTGGGGCCAGCCCCGCCTGACCTTGGTGGCGGTGGCACCCAACCCGCTGGATGTGGGTTCGATGGAGATGGGCTATTACGCCTCGGCCAACCAAGGGCCACTGGAAGAAACCCTGGCTGCGCAACTGGCCCAAGGCGTGCAAACCCTGAAAGCCATGGGTTACAAGGTTCAGGGCGAGGTCCTCAAGGGTGAGGTGATCCGCGAGTTGTCGGGCTTTGCCGAGCGTGTGGGGGCAGACCTGATCGTGGTCGGTCACAAGCATGAGCCCAACCTGCTGCGCCGCTGGTGGAGCGGCTCGACCGCAAAATCGCTGGTGGAAGAATCACCCTGCAATGTCTTGATTGTGGTGGATCGAAGCCAGGCAGAGGCACCCTGAGGGCGGTCCAAGCGCCCATTCGCTGGGCGCATGAGCAACCTGCAGGCTGCTCGCGTTCAGGTCGTCCCACCACCACCCGTCAGGCGCTGCTGTATGCGATGCCAGACCTGGCGCTTGGCCTCATCAGAAATGCGGCTCCAAACACCGATTTCTTCAAGGGTGCGCCAACACCCTGCGCACACCTCAGTCTGCGGGTCCATGACGCACACCGACAAACAAGGTGAAGGCACATGG